>DAOSCC010000028.1:0-14961 GCA_035361135.1 Clostridiales bacterium
CAAGGGCAGCCAGTATATCGCCGTTCAGTTCATAATTCACGGATGTCGTTGAGAAGCTCTGTATCCAGGCGAATTATGAACTGAACGGCGATATACTGGCTGCCCTTGAGGAGGGCATGGAACTTGAGGAGTCGGAGACGGGACGGAGAGTGCTGTGCCAGCTGGCTGAAAACGCCAGGATCGCTGCCAGGGAGCGGATGGCTATTTGCCAGGACACCGGGATGGCCGTTGTGTTCATCGAACTGGGACAGGACGTCCACATCAGGGGAGGCAGCCTGAGCGAAGCTGTCAATGAAGGTGTCAGAAGGGGCTATGAAAAGGGCTTTCTGAGGAAATCCGTTGTTTCGGATCCTTTTGAGAGGATAAACACAGGGGACAACACCCCGGCAGTCATCCATTACGACATCGTGGAAGGGGACCGTATCAGAATAGCCGTTGCGCCCAAAGGTTTCGGAAGCGAAAATATGAGCGGTGTCAGGATGCTGAAGCCTTCCGACGGGATAGAGGGCGTAAAGTCCTTTATACTGGAAATGGTGGACAGAGCGGGACCGAACCCCTGTCCGCCCATTGTGGTCGGAGTCGGCGTCGGAGGGACGATGGAGAAGGCGGCGCTTCTGGCCAAAAAAGCATTGCTGCGGCCGGTGGACAGGCGCAGCGGTGATGAAAGGATAAGAAAACTCGAGGAGGAAATGAAGGAGCTTATAAACGGGCTCGGCATCGGACCTGCCGGGCTGGGCGGCAGGCTTACGGCAATTGCTGTGAATATCGAGGTTTTCCCGACCCATATTGCCGGCCTGCCGGTAGCGGTCAACATAAGCTGCCACGTCACCAGGCACGCGGAGGCAGTGATCTGAAAAGGCTGTAATCCGTCTCCGGAGCAACCGTGCTCAGGGCCAGCATAGGGTTGGGAACAGGTATGCCGAATGGGGGGGTATCGGTGGATAATGTAAAAAGTATAAATACACCGCTGACGAGTGATATGGCAAGGCAGCTTAAAGCCGGTGATCATGTCCGGATCAGCGGGGTCGTCTATGCTGCAAGGGATGCAGCGCACAAAAGGTTCATCGAAATGCTTGATGCGGGAAAGGAACTGCCCTTTGATATAAAGGACCAGGTCATATATTATGTCGGGCCGTGTCCGGCAAGACCAGGCCATGTTATCGGATCCGCAGGGCCCACCACCAGCGGGAGGATGGATGCGTATGCGCCGAGGCTCATAGAACTTGGACTTACGGGGATGATAGGGAAAGGCCTCAGGAGCGGCGAGGTGGTGGAAGCGATGAAGGAATACGGGGCTGTTTATTTCGGCGCTGTGGGCGGTGCCGGAGCGTTGCTTTCCAAATGCATCATTTCTGATGAGATCGCCGCTTTCCCGGAGTTGGGGCCTGAAGCCCTGAGAAGGCTCGTAGTCAGGAACTTCCCGGCTGTCGTTGTTATTGACAGTGAAGGCAGGGACCTGTACAGCACCGGACGTAAGAAATTCCAGCGTGTTTTTGTATGAAACCCGGATCATTGGCGGCACAGTGTGCGGAATACCGGAAAAGACAGTATTGATGACGATAAACCAGGGACGTTTCAATATTTGCAAATTACCGGGAGGATGGAAGATGATCGGGAATGAGAGTATAATTAAGCAATTCGGAGTCGCAAAGGAATACGATGTTGAAGCAGATATCAAACGAAGAGTGGATTTTTTGGCGAAGTATCTTGATGCCAATCCGTGGGCGGAAGGTTACCTGATCGGCATATCCGGGGGTATCGACAGCGCGGTTGTGGCGGCTTTGCTCAAAATGTCGGTTCTGGATACGAATAAAAGAGTTCTTGCCGTTCTGAACCCATACCATTCAAAGAACATAGATTATGCGCTTGAAGTGGTGCACGCATTGGACCTGGAATACCGCATAAGGGATATAGGCGAGATCGTTGATCTCGCGGTCAGAAGCTTCAACAAGAATGCTTCGAAGCTTCAGATCGGGAACAGGATGGCCCGCCAGAGGATGATCGAATGGTATGATATCGCCGCCGAAGAGAGATTGATCGTTGCAGGTACTGATCACGCGACTGAATCGGTCATCGGGTACTTTACCAAATACGGCGATGGCGGTGTCGATATAAATCCGATCAGGACATTGGACAAGAGGCAGATAATACAGCTGGCAAAATATGAATGGCCTTTCGGGAAAATACCGGAAAGCGTTATTTCCAGGGCGCCTTCGGCAGATCTGTGGGACGGGCAGACCGATGAAGGCGAGATAGGGATGACGTATGAGGTCATTTGTGACTATCTTGAAGGCAAAGATGTGGATAAGGAATTTGCGGAAAAAATTGAACAGATGTACCATAAAAGCATGCATAAGCGTCAGATCCCGTTTATATGACTGACGCGAACCATTGCAACAGTTGGATGTTTTATCGTGATTTGATTATCGGACATAAAACGGGGTATATTTTAAGTCAGCAATAGTGTATAATAAACTGTAATTTGGAAAGTGTAAACTATATTTTTTCAGGAGGTTAAGCCATGGCAAAGGTAACTAAAGATATGATCATTTCCGATATCCTGGCACTTGACAGGGGCACAGCGCCGATACTGCTCAAAATAGGGATGCACTGCCTCGGCTGCCCGGCATCGGCCGGCGAAAGCCTTGAAGAAGCATGCGCGGTACATGGCGTCGATGCAGATATGATCGTTAAGGAACTCAACGATTATCTTGAGTCCAAACAGGGCTGATATCAGCCTCAGAAACATTCAGCTGCCAGCTTCTGCGGAGACCGGCCGGCGCGATGATACGGCCAGCCAAAATCTGTGGTTGACAAAACGGCTGATAATACTGTATCATATATACCTGTGTGGTGAATGCGCACAAGTTTATATGATACGGATATGAGCCATTAGCTCAGTAGGCAGAGCACTTGACTTTTAATCAAGGTGTCCGGAGTTCGAATCTCCGATGGCTCACCAAAGAGTCTTTCATTATATGTGAAAGGCTCTTTTTTAGTTATATCTGATCTTTATTTTGACCCATACGTTTACATGTGGGAGAATGTAAATGATCGGCGCAATGGTATAGATGCAAGTGGTTTACATGACGAAGCGCAAATGGCGGTTCCATACCTGTATGTTAATAAGACTGACCAATCTATAAGAATGGAGTAAAAACAATGGAGCATAACCTGAAGATCGTGTTGCCGTATGAGGGAGTGAAGAAGTATATAAGTGCGGTCAGGGCTGCTGAGAGTCCGGATCATGGAAGGCTGTGGCTGGAGTACGCGTTCGACCCTTACTGGAATGAGTGGGCAGCAGGGCAGTTTACAGAGGAAAGGACCCGCAGTGAAATGTCGGATCCTGTTACGGACATCGATGAACTGGAAACTGCGGCAGATTTGCTGATTGCCTCTGATACAGAAGGACTGCTGAGGAACACATACGATAAGATAAATACAACGGTGGAAGCACAGATTAGCAGTGATACCGCAGGACGGTTCTCATGTCTGGCGTGTGCTGCCCGCCAGGCATGAGAACCGTCCCAGGTGCTGTGCAGCCTTCAGGTTACGGGGAGATATCATATCCTGTAACTGTCCAGATCCCTGTGTCGTCCTGCCTGATCAGCTTTTCAAGATAAACAGCCTTTATATGCGTTTTTTCGCTGATAACTTCAATTTTCGCGCTGGTTCCATTGCTTTCGGCTATCACGAACTCGTTGTAATGTATCGGATATTCCCCGACTATGCCTTCAGGTGAGATCTGCAGGCTTATGAATACCTGGGCGACATAGACCGGGTCGAGCTTCCAAGGAGAACTGCCTGAATCGGCGGCTATTTGCTCCGCCTTTTCAATATCCATGTCCACGTCCACTGTGATTTCCGGAGTGTATTTGGCGGTATCGCTGTCTGCTTTGTTATTTTCAGCGATATCTGCCGTTATGTCTTCCGGCTTATCCGGGTTTTTAACTGTATTTTTATATCCGTCAGGATCCACTTCTTTGAAACCTGTATCCGGACCAACCGTAAGAAGCTCCTCAGGTATTGATTCTGCAAAGTTTATCACCGTATACCTTGTTGTATACTGGATCGCTTTATACATTGAACTCTGCTTCTGCAGCGGGATCTTGGTTCCCTTGTCGACCCAGAGTTTGTATGGAAGCCCGCCTTTGGGCGTTACTTCCATCACATAAGCCGGCCTTCCCGCTATGTCGTCATCACCGATGATCCTTGCTGATTCTGCATTTTGTAGTTCATCCACTTCATTCCCAAGTTCGAATATGAATTCATTGGTCTCGGAAAATACAGGGAGGACATTCATCGCATTTTCATCAGTCGGGGACTGCCAGACATTCTTTCCGTCGCTTACTGTTTTCAGGCCTTTATATGAGCCTTCCAGCACTTCGATATAATAATTTCCACTTTTATCCGCCCACACGTCAAGAACGGATTGCGTCTGCGTTTCACCGGCTTCATTGCTGAATACGACTTCCAGCGTACCGTGATAGGCTTTTACATCGTTATATGCCTGTTCTACGGCATAGACCACGTACGAATTTTTGATGGGACCCGCGAAATTCGCCAGCAAAGCAACAGCCAACACAGCGGCGATACCTGCGAATCCACCTGCCCAGGTCCTTTTTCCTGATTTTGCCGTATGCCTGTTTTTCTCGGTAAGGTTTTGGATGATCCTATGCGGAAAATCTTCATCAGGCATGGCAGGAGACTTCAGGCTCTTGATCTGCCTCACTGCATCAAACATCCTGTTTAATTCTTCGGAATCAGCTTTAACTGTGGGCTTTTTCTCATCGTTCAGGCTGTCGATGAAATCGGAAAGCTTTTTTACATTATTCATGGTGATTCTCCTCTTCATTCATGATAATTACCAGGTTTTTCAGCGCACGGTACTGCAATACGCGGACATTTCCGGCTTTTATACCCATCAGCCCTGCAGTCTCGGATACCGAATATCCTTCTATGATCCTGAGTTCTATGACTTTACGCTGATCTTCGTTTAATTTTTCCAGGGAACGCCTGATGAGCAGATGCCTGTTTGCGATATCTGTGATATCATCGCTTAAGACTTTTGTTTGAGCAATGGAATCTATATCGATACTTGTTCCCCTGGTTTTTTTCTTTCGCCAGCGATCCCTGATTATATTCATTGCTACTGTTTTGAAAAATGCCATATATCTGCCGGCCCTGATTCTGTCAAATCCGGGCCACGACAGCGACCTGACGTATGTATCCTGCGTAATGTCTTCTGCTTCTTCCCTGTTTTGAACTTTGTAATATATGAAACGGTACAAAGGCTCCCATGTTTGCTCGCATATATCCTCAATTGATCTCAAGTTATCTTCAGCCATAATATGTCACCATCTTTCAGTGCGATCGTCTCTACTGACTAAAACGAACGGCGGCGTTATTATGTTACATCGAAATTGCAAAAGATATAAAAACAATGATCCGCAAGGTTAGTTGCCAGCTTTATAGTGTAATATGATATCATTATCAATATAATAGAGATGTTGATGGGAGAGATATGCGTGACAGCCGAACGCGTTTATAAAATGCCGTTTTCAAAAGTCTACCCGCTGCTCGTCCAGAAGGCGGAGCGCAAAGGACGCACCAGGTCCGAGGTAGATACTGTTATTTGCTGGCTGACGGGATATGATGAATCGGGTTTACAGGAGCAGATTGCAAAGAATGTGGATTACGAAACCTTCTTCAATGAGGCTCCGCTGATAAATCCGAACGCGGTAAAAATCACCGGCGTGATCTGCGGCCATCGCGTAGAGGAGATCAGGGACCCGCTCATGCAGAAGATCCGGTGGCTGGATAAACTGGTCGATGAGCTGGCCAAAGGCAAACCAATGGAGAAGATCCTGCGGAGTTAACTAAAAAGGTAAGGACCGCATGAATGGTTGATCATTTATGAGGGGATTATGATATCTTTTATTGTATATTGAAGGAATATTTGCTATTTTAAAGTATAATAATCGAATATTACATACTGCATGTTCATACGGATTTCGAAAATGTTTTGTGGGGTGAGAAGTATGCCGGACATGGAGAGGATGGACAAACACTTGCTGGACCTGGGCGGGACCTATATGCTCAATCACGCAAGACGCTGCCTTGTTATCGCGAAAAAGCTGGCCGAAGAAGAGAATCTTGCATATGACGAAGATATACTTGCGTTTTCCTGTTATTTCCACGATATAAGCGCATATAAGCCGTACCGTCCCGACGGACCGTTCGATCACGCGGAGGAATCAGCCAAAATAGTGCCCGCTATCGCAGAAGAGTATGGTATCAATGATGCCGACAAGATCAGGATCATTGTGGAAGCGGTTAAATATCATGACAAACGCGGCCAGGGCACAGCCAATGAAACAATACTGGTAAGAAATGCCGATGCGGTCGATTATCTTGGTTTTGTCGCCGTGGCACGTGATTTCTCAAAGCAGCCCAACGAGATGACAAAAGCAGTTGCAGCATTGAAAAAGCATCTGGCCGGTTTTTCTGCCCTTCTTGAACTGGATTCGGCCAGACGCATGGCCGGACCCAGGATCAAAAAGCTGGAGACATTTTTGCATGAGTTCGAGCAGGAGACCTTCGGCCTTTATTAGGAAACATGTATAAATGCGGGGCCAGGCAAGACAAACAGCGTTTTCCAGGAAATTAAACCTATAGCGAAAGAATGGCTTGGCAATAACTGTTTTGTGCTGTATAAATGTGAATGTACAGATGAAATGTTTTTCAGCAGGGATCTGTATTATTACCTGCGTGATGCATTTTCAGCGTTGTTCCATGTATATGTCTTGCTTAAGGACGCATTGCGGGATTGATCTTTCCCGGTGAGAAGGGAGTGTATTGATATGAAAAAGAAGCTGTTGCTTTTATGCATCATGGCAATATTTCTGGCTGCCATACTGTCGGGATGCATTCCCGGAGACGGGACCCATACGCCTTCGGAACCGGCAGGCTTCCTTTGGGGCATCTGGCACGGCTGGATATCGCCTGTGTCTCTTGTGATCGGCCTTTTTAAGAAAGATATAAGGATCTATGAGATCTATAATACAGGATGGTGGTATGATTTTGGCTACTATATAGCAATTATAGGAGGATGCGGGGGGATTGCACTGTTCCGGAACAGGAAAGGTAAGGGCTGAGGGACGGAAATCAACAGTCCTGAAGATTCATCGTACCGCATTGGGCAGATCGAGCGGTCTGCCGGCTGCAAGGCAGTCGTATTCAGAAACAAGCTGGACTGGGATGCCTGCGGCAGCCAATGAGATATACCGTAAGCGGGCTTGGACAGGAAATCGGTCGATATCCGGCAGTTTCAGAAGCTTTTGGTATCAGCAAAACTTAAGGTATCAGTTTATAAAATGAAAGGAGAAGTAAAATTATGGACAGAATAATCGTCAGGAACTTCAGACCGGAGGATATCGGCCGGATATCCGAGCTGGACAGGAAATATAAAAAGGTGTTTCCGGATTCAGCGGAGGTCCAGGCCGAACTCTACAATTCTCCCGAATTTGAGGGAGGCAGGGACGTCTTTTGCGCTTTTGACGAAACGGGCGCATTGGTGGGATATGCGCTATCCCATACTGGCTGAAGCGGGGAGTGGATATCCGAATGTTTTATGGGCCGATATAAAGGTCGACCCGGATTTCCGGGATAAAATACCGCTTCGGGATCTGCTTTTTGATAGTATGGTGGCTCGGGCCATGGAGATCGATAACAGCGCGCCTGTTAAGAATACGAAGATCTGCTGCAATTATCTCACGACAGAGACCGAGAGCATCGATTATTTCCTTTCAAAAGGATTTAAACCCACTGACGGCATTTATAATATGGCAAGGGATCTGACCAAACCTGTGACCGAAGCCGTGGCCCCTGAAGGCTTGGAGATCATTGAATGGAGGATGGAAACAGAAGGGGAGAAAGCCAGATATATTGAGGCATTTAATACGGTCTTCCCTGAGAAACCATGGAGTGTGGAAGGCCTGGATTACTTCATGCAGTCTGATATGTGGGCCTGCGGTACTGCGATCACTGCTTTCAGCGGCGGCGACATTGCCAGCAGCATAATGCTGTACTGGGCGCCCGGCCCAAAAGAAGGGGAAAGAAATGCGGCGTGTACGGAGAATATATTCGTCATGCCGCAGTGGAGGAGAAAAGGACTGGGCAGCTGCCTGATCGGCAAGGGGCTTTCTTACCTTGCGCGGCACGGCGCAAAAACAGCCTTCCTCGAAGTGCGGGCCAACAATATCAAGGCATTGGACATCTACAAGCGGATGGGATATGAGATCATAAAAGAGCAAAAAGTGCTGGAGTATTCAATAGGTAACTGATTGCAAAGTCCATCGCCATGGTGGTGAAACGGTATAAGGCAGCTTCCTGCATACGGATGCTGCCTTAAATTTTGGATATGGCTGTATTATAGCATGTGCATGGCTGTTTGCCTGTCAGGTATCATCCTAAAACTTTACTGCTTCCTTGCCACATCATTTGCACAGGTCTTTTTTGTGCGGACACTTTTTGTAATACTCATCATAGTACTTGTGTGTCGCGTCCTCGTATTTATGCACGTGGCCGTCAGCTTCCTTTGTAACGGCGCAGTACATGTGATAGTGTTTTCCGCCGACGTATATCGCCGGTCCGGTGGCATTGTGGTATTCATGGACATGCCCGTCGTCAAGCGAGGTTTTCCCGCTCATGTAATGGATGTGGCCGGGTTCGTTCGGGTCGCAGCTTGTCATTCCCTCATAATTATGCCAGTGCCGGTCATCTATCGTCGTTTTGCCCAGATAGTAATGTGAATGCATAGAAACCACCTCCGATATATTGTATATTATGTTAACTCCGCTTCTTGTGTGAATGGTCCGGGCAAATAGCCAGTTTGATAAATGCGTAACATTCTGTTAAAATATATATGTAAACTGCTAAACAATTTCCATAAAGAATATAGAAATGAGTTCCGAATATGTTTGATCTTATCCGCTAATGTTACGTCATAGTGTTCCTGGAGGTAATATGGTAATAGACCCTCAACATGAATTGCTTCTTAATATCTACAGCATCGATTACCTTTTGAGATGCAACGTGGTGGAATTAACGGATAAAATTCTCACGCTTTCGCCGGTCTCGGGAAAGACAGACATGTTCCAGGTCCTTGATCCCGTAGTGCTGATTTCTGTCGGCGGCAGCGATATAATGACCGCATCGGCGGAAGTGACCGCCATTGACGGCCGGTCGGGCACAGTTTCGCTGTCCATGCGCGATGAGGCGGTGTCTGAGGAACGGCGTATCTTTGAAAGGTACCCTGTATCACTTGAGATCAGCGCCAGGAAGAAGTTCTCGAGCAAACGGATGCACATGCTCGTAAAGAATATCAGCCTGTACGGCATGATGGTGGTTTCCGGTACTGAGCTTGACAAGGAGGAGCAGATAGACATCGACCTTATCACTGAAAAGAATATGTTTTACTTAAGCGGCATGGTCGTGTGGAAAAGGGAAGTGGCCAACAACTGTTTCGAATACGGCCTTCAACTGACCCACTATGATGTGGCCACCAGGTATCTGTTCCAGGATTATCTTAACAGACAGAAAACCAATTTTGCAAACATGATACCAAGGGCCAGATGATCATGGCCGCAGACCTCATTGGATGCAGATTGCAGCCGCTGCAGGTGATCCGGCCGCTTTGAGGTATTGCCTGGTGCAGTTTGCATCGGTCCGGTCACATGTCCTTATAAAAATCCAGGTTCTCCTGCAATACCGGGTCAAGCGGGTTGTTAGCCTTAATGTACATCTTATACCTGTTTTCCAGTTCTTTTACTTTTTTGTTGCGCTGGATATTGAAATGCATTATCAGGTCGGAATAGATCGGCTGTTTCGCCAGGTATTCCCTGATAGGCTTGGAAAACGGGCAGTACTTTACGAATATGCTCCTTGCGACCCTGTTGAGCCTGGGGTTCCCGTTGGATTCGTTGTTTACCCATATCTCGTATTCTGCGGTGAATATCTCGCGCAGCCTGTTATGGTATTTTGCGATCAGCGCCTTGACTTTTTCCTTTGATTCTTCGGAAAGGTCGCGGTTCTTGCGGTAAAACTGTATATAATCGGCATATTCCGATGTAAGCGAACTTTGCGTTATGTCGTTCCAGGCAGGGCCCATCATGGTTCTGCACAGTTCCCACCTGAAATTGCCCGCCAGCCTGACGATCATATCATCTATATTCTCATCCGTGAAAACCGGCAGTATGAATCTTCCCGGGTTGCTCCTGACCCTTCCGGCGATTTCCTGCCACATCATTGCCCTGGTGCCGTAAACCGGCATGAGAATTATGTCGGGCATCACTTTCATCATTACAAGTTCTTTTTCGATGCCCTTTTCGGCATTTATATAATTAATTTCCCTGTGGAAGAGGGAGAAATCTATCCCGAGCATCCTGTTCAGCTTTTCGCAGATGACGGAAGGCGAAACGAACGAACGGCAGGGATCATACGGCGCAGCGTCCCTGTGCAGGATGGGGAAATACTCTGAGATTTTCCCCTGCACCAGCTTGTGGTTGGTTTTTATCATGTTGTTGATCTCGAAATCCAGCCTGTCTTCCCGGTTGCTCATATAGGCCGCTTTGTCGTTTTCGGTCAGCCGCCCCTGCTTTTTAAGCTCACGGAATGTATCTGCGTAGTCGTTCCCGAAGCTGTTGACAGAAGGATCCCTGGTCATGTCGTATATTTCGGTCAGCCATTCATACATGAAGTATACACCGGCAGTGCCGTCAGCAGCGTGATTCATCCCTGCCAGCTTGTATATGGCCATCGTCTGGCTGACGTCAAGCAGTTTTTCGTCCATATAACCGTAGGAGAGGAACATCCTGATAAGCCTGGAATCATCTTTTGTCCTGACGGCTTTCCTGAAGACCGCGGCGTATATGTCAAAGAACTGGTCTGCCACTGCCTTCCTGACAGCCCGCGCGGATTCGTCGGAAGCGGCTTTGTCTTTCAGGTTCCTGAAAGCGGTCAGGTTCATCAGGAAGTAAGTCGCCTTGTCTTCCGGGACCTCGGCGTATTCCAGTATTTTGACGGCACTGTTCTCCAGTTCCTCGGGAAGGCTGAGCACCGAATCAGATGAAACGGATACGTCGACCGGTTTGCTGTCAGCCGTTCCGTAAGCGGACAGTGCGGCTGTCCTGTCCGAATGCACGTGCTCGAAGTAATCGAAGTCTATGCCTGCGTCATGCTTGTATTCCGAAGCGATTTGCGACGATATTTCTTTCAGTTTTACAAATATGTATGAAGCGGCATCCAGGGCCGGAGTATGATCGAAGCCTTTCTCCTTCATATCGAACGCAGCCTTTATGAATGCGTCGTATATATTGTTCTCATCAGTCCCGTAAAGCTTGCCGATCGTTTTTTCCAGATGCCCGAAGACACGGCAAAGTTCGTCAACGATGCTTTCGAGGTACTTGGAGGCTTCGACGGCGTGCTTTTCAGTCACATATGCATCTGCCGCGAAGAACAGCTTCCTTATGTTGGGCGAAATACCATTCAACTGGCGGTAATAGCGAACCTGGTCCTGTAATCCGGCGGCCTCCCGTACAAACGCGGGCGCAGCCGTCTCTCCGGACTCCGCGAACTGCCTGCTGAATGCCGCAGGTATCGCGGTACCTTTTTCGTTCAGCAGGGATATAGCCGATCCACCCGTTTCAGATATGTCCCCCGGCACCATGCTGAATCCGTACGTGTTGCTTAGCGTAACATAGTAAGCGCACAGATTGCGGTATATGCTGTCTGTGGCGCAGCATAGCGAGAGGACGTTTTCGAGAGACTGGTATGTGTTCAGTATCAGGCTGCTTATAGAGTTGATTATATAAGCGCCGTACTCTTTCTGCCTGGTTATCAGTTCCTCCACATCCTGCCTGTTTTGCGCAGGGAAGGAATAGAAGCAGCAGTCCGTTTCAGTTACATATGTCAGTAAGCTCGTCCCGCCGTCGAACAGTTCATTGGCTCCTATGAAGATGTTCTGGTCAACATCGAACAGTTTATATCCGGCGCGGGCTGGGCCTTCCGGACCTGTGGATCCCTGCTGCCCGCACGTGGGGGAAATATATGCTTCCAGTTTTCCTTGCAGCAGCAGTTTAAGTGAATCAGGTTTTTCACCTTCGATTATGATTTTTGGTTTGCGGGCACGTTGAACGTGCCGTTGCTGACTGGTTGAGGATTCATTTGACCGCTCCGTTATGACATTATAGTGAACATTAGCTGCAAAAATGACAGTATTTATCTTTATTTTTCTTTATATTATACATTAATTTTCAGCCATGTTAAAGTAATGCAGCCATTTGTCAGACGGTCCGGCCAGGTCGGCATCGCAGGCGCCGCGTTTCAGGCACGCTGTCCGGACATTGCTCCCTGGATGTCTGTCAGGACAAGGCCGTTGTTCTTTTCCTCAGCCCATCTGATGTTCCACTCGTTTTCAAAGAGCAGCACCGGCCTTCCCCAGTTGTCCTCCACAACCATCGTTGAGCTTGTAAGGTTGAGCCTTCCAGGATCGTCGATCTCTGAGACTATCCATCTTGCATGCCTGTACGGGAGACGGCTGACCCTGAGTTCGACGCCGTATTCATGCCTGAGCCTGTGTTCGAGCACCTCGATCTGCAGTACCCCGACAGCGCCCACTATTACGGACTCCATGCCGGAATCCGGCTGCCTGAACACCTGTATTGCCCCTTCTTCCGAAAGTTCGCTGATCCCCTTGACGAACTGTTTCCTTTTCATGGAATCCGCGGGGGAGACCCTGGCAAAGTGTTCCGCAGGGAATACGGGGATGCCTTCGAACCTGAAATGGCTGCCGCCTTCGCATAAAGTATCGCCGATCCTGAATATGCCCGGATCAAACACGCCTATTATATCGCCCGGATACGCCTCTTCAACTATAGCCCTCTCCTGGGCCATGAATTGCTGGGGCTGCGACAGCCTGACCTCTTTGCCGGCCTGGACGTGCCAGACCGACATGCCCTTTGTGAATTTGCCCGAACAGATGCGTATGAACGCAAGCCTGTCCCTGTGTGTCGGGTTCATGTTTGCCTGTATTTTGAAAACAAATCCTGAGAAGTTCCCGGATACGGGATCGATCTCGCCTGCGTCCGACATCCTCGCACCGGGGCATGGAGCCATTTCCAGGAATTCCTCGAGAAACGGCCGGACCCCGAAGTTTGTCATGGCGCTTCCGAAGAACATGGGGGTGAGTTCCCCGGTGAGGACTTTTTTCATTGAAAACTCGTCGCCTGCTATATCCAGCAGTTCGATCTCCTCCCGCAGCCTGTTGTGGTAATGGCTGCCCAGAAGGTCCGCAAATACAGGATCGTCGACAGATCCCCTGATAGAGTTCACGATGGTGCTGCCGTGCCTGCCTCCTTCAAAAAGTTCGACCTGCCTGAGTTTTCTGTTGTACACGCCCTTGAAATCGCCGTCCGTACCGATGGGCCAGTTCATCGGATAGGAACGTATGCCGAGCACGTTTTCTATTTCCTCCATCAGCAGGAAAGGATCCTTGCTGGCCCTGTCCATTTTATTGACAAACGTAAATATCGGGATCCCCCTCATTCTGCAGACATGGAACAGCTTTATCGTCTGCGCTTCGACTCCTTTTGCGCCGTCGATGAGCATCACCGCGCTGTCGGCCGCCATGAGCGTCCTGTAGGTATCTTCGCTGAAATCCTGGTGGCCGGGAGTGTCAAGTATGTTTATGAAATATCCGCCATATTCGAACTGCATGACGCTGGTTGTGACGGATATGCCCCTCTGCTTTTCTATATCCATCCAGTCCGAAACGGCAAAGCTGCCCGCTTTTCTTGCCTTGACCGCGCCTGCGAGCCTGATGGCTCCGCCGTAAAGCAGGAGTTTTTCGGTTATCGTGGTTTTTCCCGCGTCAGGGTGCGATATTATTGCGAAGGTCCTTCTTCGTTCTGTTTCGGCCTTTATATTGCTGATCTTGTCCATTTCAGTCTTTTCTCCCATTTGTACTATCATTCCCAGAAAGAATTTTTCATTTCATATTAGCGCATAATAAACATTCCTGTCAAACACTTGATAAATATACTATACCGGGGCGTATCGGGGAGCGTATCCTCCGCTTCGTTGAAACGCAACAGAAGCGAAAAATTTTCTCTCATGTGTTATAACGAGGCTTTTGTATACCTGGGGCCTCGTTGAAACGCAACAGAAGTGAGAAAAATTTCTACAATCGAAATTTTTCCCTTATGCGTTATAATAAAAATATAGTATATCCGGAAAAGTGAGGAGAAAACAGATGGCATATACAAAAGAGCAGATAAAAGTCACGCTTGATTCAGGAAAAACCGTAACTGTGCAAAAGGGTACGGCGCTGCTGGAACTGGCGCGGCAATTTTCCAGTCTCCGCCGCGAAACGATAATCGCGGCAAGAGTTGACAATGATATAAAGGAACTGACATATGAACTGAAGAACGACTGCAATGTGAACTTCATAGACCTTACGGAAGAAGACGGAATGAGGATATACAGGAGGAGTCTGTATTTCATATTCATGAAGGCAGCCAACGACCTGTTCCCTGACAGGAGGGTCATTATCAGCCATGCCGTAGGCGGGGGCCTGTACTGTGAATTGAGAGGAGACAGGGAACTCGAGCCTCATGATGTGGAGATGCTGGAAAAACGTATGCACGAGATAGCGGAGCAGGCGATCCCGTTTGAGAAGAGGGAGATACCCCTTCCGGAGGCCGAAGCATTGTTCGAATCCACCGGCAGGATGGACAGGTACCGTGCCATAGAGCACAGGAACAAGAAGCTTGTCACGATCTACAACTGCGGAGGTATGGATGACTATTTCTACGGCTATATGGCGCCTGATACCGGGTATATAAAGGTTTTCGGGCTTAAATACTATAAAGGCGGCCTTATTATAAGGTTCCCCGATAAATC
>DAOSCC010000029.1:0-5191 GCA_035361135.1 Clostridiales bacterium
TGACGGTTCTCGCGTCCCGGACACGGGGACGGTTCTGCTGCTTCGATTATCTCCGTATATCCTTCCGCATCCGTACCGCTTTTACACGCCCCTGTAGTAATGGCCTTTCTTAAAACCCGCAGCTTTGATCTTTTCAGTCAGCCGTACAAAATCCGTTCCATCATCGCCGCCGTTTCCTGTCAAATTACTCCTGTATAGTCTTACAAGCTCTTTTACAGTATCGTCGTCCTCATCCCATATATAAAGCCGGAAAATGCCAATGCCCGCTTCAGCGAGGCTTCCGAGCGAACCAGGCACGAACAGCGCTTTTGAATTTAGAATGGTGCTCCTGCAGTCGACATTGTCGCACAGGACTGGAAATTCCACGCCCAGCCTGTCCCGCAATGCATAAACGCCTTTCCCGCAGCAGCCGCTGCATTTCGCCGTGCCGTCAAAGCCGCCTTCGATGCAGCCGACAGGGCAGTACTCGCTGATCATCAGCGGCAGCCTGCCGTACACGGCTGCTTCCAGATCTATTGACCGACGCCGGTCCATGGATCCGGACCGGCTGCCTTCTCCATCCGGTCCACCCTGGCATTTTCCACGTGCCTGCCCAAAGTCAGAAATGGAAACTGCCTGCCGCAAACCGGCCGCCAAACCTGATATCTGCCGGATGGTCAGTTCAACTGATATTGCGGCGCTTTCGAGCCCATACCCGGCAATTTCTGCAACCGAGCACGAGTTGAAGAGGTTGAGGGATATGTCGCCGGCCAGCCGCAATCCGCTTGTCCCGGATAATTTATGGACTGTCCCTGCATTTGCCGCAAGGATGCCGTCGATATCACCACTGCCGCTGTATTCAGCAATGAACCTGCCGATCAGTTTTTCATAGTTCCCTTTTGTGATGGAAGGAAGCCAGCAGAATAATTCCGTTGCCGTCTTCCTTGCTGTTTCCGCAGCGTGCCTGAATCCCGGCTTCCAGGCCGCCGTGACCGGCACATATATCCTGTCGGCGCCGAGTCCTGCAATGTCCCTTCCATCATCCCACCTGTAAAAGTACAGCGATATCGATGGCCGTTTGATTTTTCGTCCGGGATCGACTGCCTGATTCATGCCGGTGTCATAAGATGTACGCAGCGCCGTGCTGCTCGCCAGGTTAGGAACCTGTTCATCGTGCAGATCATTCGGCTCTGAAATTTGCTGCCCGCTGCCGGCAAACTCGCCGTTATCACTGTCCTGACCCCTGCCGGCGCGTTTCCGCCGCCTTTCCGGATACCTGTCCGCCCTCGCTTCATATAATGCATCAAGCGCTTTCCTTCTGACTTCATTGATCTCACTTACCGGGATGGTCAGGCCATCCTGCATTTCAACATCCAGTCGGGCAAAGTCAAAAGGCGTCGAACCTGTTTTGCTCAGCTGATCTATAAGCCTTTCCCTGGTAATCGGCCTGTTCACAGCAGTTTCCGCCGGGACTGTTCCTGAAACTGTTATCCTGTGCCCGTCATCGTCCTCTGCCGCAAGCGCCATCGGCTTCCCATTTTCCAGGACGGCGGCACCTTTTATCCGGACGCGCCTCGTATTCCCGTCGCTCCATGTCCTTCGGGATTCCCTGGTCAGTTCGATATCCGTGGTCTTGAAAACTTTCCTGCCCGGTGAAATATTTCCGCTGAAAAAGCCAACTTCAACGATGTCGCCCTCCACAGCGCCCTTCACATTCAGGCCGTCCTTTTTTATCATGCTGACAGTGCCGCCGGGACTGTCGGACCCGCCTGTCCAGATCTCTATCCCGTCGCCGGTGGCCAGCGCTTCGTCCAGCTTTATATTCACGGTCCGGCGTTTCCTGTCGTATGACAATACACTTCCGATACAGACTCCGCTGTTGTTCGGTTTGTCATAGCTCATCATGCGGGCGCCTGTTTTCCCTTTCAGGTAGCCTGAAGAAAACCCGCCCCTGTTGAATATTTGCAAAAGGTCATGCCTGTCTTTTTCATCAATGTCCAATTTTGCCGCGCCGCCCCGGTTTGCCTGCCCCATGGCGATGTCCAGGTATTTCCTGTATATCCGGACTACGGTGGCCACATACTCCGGGCTCTTCATCCTGCCTTCTATCTTGAGCGACCTGACGCCTGAAGAAACGATCCCGGGCATGTATTCCAGCGTGTTCATATCCTTCGGGCTCAGCAAATACCTCGGCCGGTCCGCAGACCCTCTTCTGCCGCCGGGACCGACAAGCGTATATGCAAGCCTGCAAGGCTGTGCGCATTTTCCCCTGTTGCCGCTCCTGCCGCCGATCATGCTGCTCATGAGGCACTGCCCCGAATAGCAGACGCACAACGCTCCATGCACGAATATTTCAACTTCCAGGCTAGTATTGCGAGCGATCGATGCAGCCTGCTCCAGGGTAAGTTCCCTCGCAAGCACGACCCTCCTGAATCCCATTTCTTCAAGCATCCGCACGCCTTCCAGGTCGTACACCGTCATTTGCGTGCTCCCGTGCAGGGGCAGTTCCGGAAGCGTCTTCCTGATCAGAGCCGCCAGGCCAAGATCCTGCACTATTATGCCGTCTATCCCCGCGTTATAAGCCTCTTCGGCATAAGCCAGGGCCTGGGAGATCTCTTCATTATTGACCAACGTATTGAGGGTCAGATAAATGCTCACACCCCTGGCATGGGCATATCTCAACCCGTCCCTGAGTTCAGGCATGTCAAAATTGCTTGCCTGTTGCCTTGCATTGAAAAGTTTGCCTCCAAGGTAAACCGCATCTGCTCCGTTTTCAACTGCCGCATGCAAAGACTCCGCATTGCCTGCCGGAGCCAGCAATTCTACTGTTTTCCCCATGGTTTCTCCTATATGTTTTCAACCTGTTCCTGGCTTATATTCACTTAAGCAGCATCAGATTTATACCCGATAATCAATACCGGTTTTCATTATTCGGTATTACGCTCCGGTAAATTCAATTAAATACTGTCTCATATTTTATACCCATACACATTGCCTGTATTATTGCTGCCAAATACAATATTGCCGCCATACGCTATTATTATTTCGAATGAACACCGATAAATAAACACCGGCATAAAAGGCCTGACGGCATAAAAAAAGCTCTGCAGGACTGCCTCGCAAAGCGGTTTTTACTTATGTATTGACGGCACCGGAATATATGATCGACAGGTCGGTCCAGGGCATCATCGTACACGGAGCCGGCTGCCCGTATCGCCGCCCCGGTCAGCCTAATCCTGTTCTTTTGTCCGTTCTGCCTTGTCCAGCGTGTTTCTCACTTCATTCAGTTCCGCTTCCCTTTTTGCCAGTTCAAGCTTCAGTTCCGTATTTTGATTGCCAAGTATTGTATTCTCCTGCTGCAGTGCCTTATTTTCCCTCTTCAGTTTCTCCAGTTCCTCGGTGGCTTTCTTAAGCTGATTTTTTAGTTCCTGTTCAGAATCCCGGCTCTTGAACAGGTCATCGACCACATTGATTGCCGTCAGAACAGCAGCCATCGAAGTGCTGAGCTTGTTGTTTATTTTAAGTATATCCGTCATCTTTTTGTCAACATAAAGGCCAACCCTGTGTATGTATTCCTCCGGTTCCGATCCTACTATCGTATAATCCTTGCCGGCAATCCTAAGTTCGACCTTGTTTTTGGCAGTCAATGAAATCAGCATCCTTTCGGCTTTATAAAGAAATTCCTGGCACCCGTCGAAGAAAAATTATAAGGAGATCATTTCCATTAAGTCAGCGCATCGGAAATGTCTCCTTATATTATACAATATTTCGCCAAAAAAGCATATCTTTTAATATTTTTTGACTGTTTATCCTTGCTGTTCTTTTGCCTCGTCGGCCTGCTCCGCTTTTTGCGGTTCGGCATAGTTCCTGAGTATGTTAGTCAGATCTATCCCTGTCAACCCTTTTATCGTTTCAGGCAACTGGGCCATGATCTCCGTGATATCCCTCGTTATCTTCGAAGCCCCGGAATCTCCGATCATGACGATCTTTTCAGTCTTCGCAAGAGGCTGTGCTATGGCTGCGGCTATCTCAGGCATCTTCTCGATGACCATTTGCGCAATGGCGGCTTCGTTGAACTGCTTGTAAGCTTCAGCCTTCTTTGCGAGCGCTTCAGCCTCGGCCTCGCCCTTTGCCTTGATTACTTCCGCCTCCGCAAGACCTGCGGCTTTGATAGCTTCCGCCTTTGCGGCACCTTCAGCCTTTATTGCGAATGCCTGTGCCTCGGCTTCCATCGACTTTTTGACCTTATCGGCTTCAGCGCTCAGCTCCGTCCTGTACTTTTCGGCTTCAGCAGGCTTCCTGATAGTTGCGTCCAGTTCCTGTGCCTTTCTGAGCACTTCCTGCTCCTGCAGTTCGATCTCTTTCTGCTTCTTTACGATCTCGACCTGCATGGCTTCCTTTTCGACTTCCTGCTGGAGCGTGTACTTTTTCTTGTCGTATGCGAGATCGGCCTCAGCCTTCTTTTCATTTATCGAAGCCTGATACTCGGCCATTTTCATTTCTTTGTCCCTGTTGGCTTCAGCGACTTTGGTCTCAGCCATGTATCTTGCCGTCTGGCCTGCCTGCATAGCCTCAGCGCTCTTTATGTCAGCGTCCCTCTTTGCTTCTGCCTGGCCGATCACGGCATCTCTCTGGACTTTTGCGATCTGCGCTTTACCAAGGCTTTCAAGGTAACCGTTCTTGTCTGCGATCTCTCTAATCGTAAACGAGATTATCTTAAGGCCCATGTTCGCCAGATCACTGGCTGCCAGTTCCTGCACCTTCTGTGCGAACGCGTCCCTGTTTGCCATGATCTCTTCGACGGTGAGGTTGCCGACGATGGAACGCAGATGGCCTTCAAGGGTCTGCGTCGCTATCCGTCTGATCTCTTCCTCCTTCAGGCTCAGGAACTGCTCTGCCGCAGTCGCGATAGCCTCGGTGGTTGAATCGATCTTTACCTGGGCCACTCCGTCGACACTGACCTGTACTCCCTGCGACGTATATGCGCTGGAGTTCAGGTCCAGGGGCATGATCCTCAGAGATATGGTTTTGGCCTTCTCAAGGATCGGCCATACGAATGTGGCTCCGCCCTTAACGATCCTGAACCCGACGACCTGGCCGTTCGGAAGCCTCTTTTTGCGTCCTGACACGATCAGCGCTTCATCCGGGCCTACCTTGACATATCTTCCCACGAATACCGATATCAGTATGAAGATGACAACGACAAGGGCAA
>DAOSCC010000029.1:5291-14845 GCA_035361135.1 Clostridiales bacterium
ACATATCTTCCCACGAATACCGATATCAGTATGAAGATGACAACGACAAGGGCAATGGCTATCAGCACTGGTATAAGGTATCCCATCTCAAATCCTCCTTTATATCGTTTTTTTTATTTCATGCATCGCTGCATGTTTTTCCC
This sequence comes from Clostridiales bacterium, assembly GCA_035361135.1. GTDB lineage: Bacteria > Bacillota > Clostridia > Acetivibrionales > DTU013 > DTU013. The sequence continues at coordinate 5,435 of DAOSCC010000029.1, forward strand.
TTCTGTTCCCGGTGTGCGGAAACAACGCATGCATTCGGCAGGGTCTGCCCGCATGCCTCAGTTCCGGTTTTTCGTTTCCGTTATGTCTTCCTTTCGTTTCAGTACTCCTTCTTCCAACTCTATGTCATCGATGGTCAGCTTCTGCTGTACGACTGCTGCGTTGCCTGCGATCTCCCTTATGATGACGGGTGTCCCCCTTCGGATCTCGCAGCCTTCCAGCGACCTGGCGGCAAGAGTGTATCTGATGCCTTTTATCGTATAGGCTATCTCACCCAGCCCTTTTGCCGGAACAGTAGTTATGACATCTGCTTCGGCACCGACAAGGTCATCGAGTGAAAATAGCGAATTGGACTGGGAGCCGTACATAAACTTGACGATGCCGAAAAATATCGCTGCACCTATTGCGCCGGCAAAACCCAGCGCCACAAATGTACTGGCCAGGCCGCTCAGTCCGAAGCCTTTCATAGATATGATCCCGACCGCTCCAAATGTGGAAATGGCGCTTGCCATAACCACCGGGCTGAAAGGCGAAGGCGAACCTGTCGTGTCTGAAGCATCGTGATGATGAGCCTCTGCTGCTTGTCCCGTTTCTGCTCCGTGGGCAGCATCTATCGCATGCCCTGCGCCTATATCCATGTCAGCGTCAGGTCCTGCTGCGTCAAACCCATCCGCATCAGCACCGATGCCTGAACCGATATCTGCGTCGCCGACGTCTACGCTGCCGATATCTGCATCGCCGATATCAACACCGCCGGCATCCATGCCGCCGATATCGGCATCATGCCCTATATCTATGCCGTCGCTGCCGGAATCTCCATGCCCGCCAAGTATGAACGACATGGCCGCGTAGAAAGCTCCGAATGCAAAGCATCCGATAAATACATAAAGCAGAGTATCACCCCCGTTTCATGTGCTCCAGATTATTTTACCATACTTAGCCGAGCATTACATTGCCATAACATCCACACATGTTACGCGGCAAACAGAAAAAATGTTTATCCGGTCCCGGGAACCGGACCGGATAATTTACATGAATAGATTTACGGATTTTTCAGGGTGGTTTGGTTTTGACCGGATAATTCAATTACCTTCAAAGCCGGATATCAGGGTACTGATATCAGAGAGTCCGCAGGTCGTTCAGCCTATTGTCCGGAAGTGCCCGGTCACCTGTATGGGTGCAGTACCTTGCCGTCAGACGGGTCAATATAAACGAGCCAGTATCCGAACGCTCCGTACCTGGGCCGGGTGCCCTGTGCCTGCACCCAGGTATTCATTTCTCCGAAAGGTTTCATGTCTTCCGCATATTTGCCGGGGACTCCGCAGACCACATATTTCCTGCCGTTTTTGTGCCGGAATATCCCTATTATCAGGTGCTTGTACCTGTAATGGGCCAACATCACGGCAGGGTTGAACATCAGCGGGGACCGTATATTGTTCTGGTACAATATATTGTTCAGGTTTACAGGGTTCGTGACCTTCCACCATTTATAGTCGCTCCTCCTGCTGCGGAACGGGTCGCACACTTCAAAGTTCAAGTCAAGATCGTATTCCAGACTGTCTATATCGGCGGGAGGGTTGGCCTTTGCAGACGCCCTGCCCTGGTTTATCCGGCATGAACCGCATGGATCGGGATCTTGCCGGTTGTTGACCAGTGCATCGCAGATATTGCCGTTGAGATAAACGCAGTCGGTGTTTACTTTATGCAGGTTCGGTGGAGAGACTTCATCCGTCCTTCCTCCCGTCTGTCCATGTGAAGTATCTTTGATATCTTCGGTTCCGGAAATCCCGTCTCCCGGCCTGACGCCGGGTCCAGGCCGCCCGCCGGCCGCGGGCTGCACCGGTTCGGGTTTCTGCTCCTGTTTTGGTTCTGCTTCCCGTCCCGGTCCATGATCCTGTTTTTGTTCCTGCCCCGGTCCGATTTCAGGTCCTGCTTCCGGTTCCGATTTCAGTTCCTGTCCAGGTTTTTGTTCCTGCTCCTGTACATGTTCCTGTTTTTGTTCCAATACAGGTTCAGTCTCCGGTTCCGGTTCCCGCTCATGTCCAGGTCCCGGCCCAAATTCAGGTCCGGATCCTGTTTCCGGTCCTGCTTCCTTCCCGGGCCGGGCCAGGGTTCCAGACCCGTCAGCGGCAAACGGCTTTTGATCCGGCAGGGCATATGGTTCCCTTCCGGCTGATCCATCCGTCAAATGCTCCTGCTGTCCGCTGAAATCCAACGGCTGCAATGAATCGGCCGGCTCGTTCTGATAACGCGGATCCGCCTGCCCGCTAAATGGATATGACACCGGTTTCTTCTGTCCGGAGTCCTGATGAGATGCTGCTTCGGTTTTCCCGGTCGCTGTGTATTCTGCCGGCCCGGGATGCACGGTGCCCGCATTCCGCAAATGGAAAAGCCCACTGTCCGTTTTCTGTATTCCGGCCGTCTTATCTGCAGCCTGAAGCGCTTTCCTGAGTCCGTTTCTCCATCCCGCTGCTTTCCGCCTGTACGCAGCCAGGGGGCATATCACATTATTCGCAGGACCGTCCCCATACTCCACCACAACCGCGGCGATGTCATACTGATCGATGGGATAAGGTAAGCCGCCTACGTACATGGGATCGAACCCGCATCTGAACTCGGCGCGGCCGGCCGTATGCGTTATATCGCCAAGCCTGACATAATCTGTCCTGTCGCCGGACTGCCTTACCAGGTACAGCGCATACAGGAATTTCCCTTTTCCTTCCTTCAGGTTATGTATGACTGTTTCGAGTTTCCCCTTTCCTTCCCGGATCTCAAGCTTGATATAGCCTGAAGGTTTCCCTCCTTCTTCGAAGCCGCTGTCTTCATTGACAAATATCATGAAATTTCTTTGGAACCTGTTCGTATAAGAAGTATGCATATGAACCCTCCCACCGTCCGGCTGCTGTTATTCATATTGACAAACCTTTGCCTCATATACTATGTATATGTACCGTCCCCCAAAAAAATCACACGGGCCGGCGCCACAAGGCCCGTGTCTTTTGCTGTCCTGGCTTTTGGCCGGTACCCGCTACAGCGCGGCTTTCGGCTTATGAAAAAATGCAGGAACAAGTTCTCGAAATTGCAAAAATTTAATACGAGTGATAATTCCCGGCCCAGACTGCACAGAAGATACCACAGCGCATCATCCTTTTCATTTCAGGCAGTTTTTGCAGCCCGACGGCGCTATCGGCGCCGTATTGATCCTGTTAAGATTTTTGAATGTGTTTATATTGAAAGTTTCATAATTATGTGCTAATATGATGAAGATGGTTAGTGAAAAAATTAACCAAGTCTGCATGTGTATTTACTCGTGTTTTGGCTGATTATAACCTTGTTAGCAACAAATCCGTTCAGGGAAATAATGAATATCACGTCACGATGAAAGGAGAGTTACCATGACGAAGAACAAGAAGCTGCTGGATTGGGTTAAGGAAATGGCTGAAATGTGTCAGCCCGACAAGATTTACTGGTGCGATGGTTCTGAGGAAGAGAATAAGCGTTTGCTGCAGGAGATGGTCGATGCAGGTATGGCGATCCCGCTGAATCCGGAAAAGAGGCCCGGATGCTATCTTTTCCGCAGCCATCCGTCCGATGTGGCACGTGTTGAGGATAGAACCTTTATTTCATCCAAAACCCAGGACGATGCAGGTCCGACAAACAACTGGATCGACCCCGTTGAACTGAAGAAAACGATGAAAGAACTTTACACCGGCTGCATGAAGGGAAGGACAATGTATGTCGTCCCATTCTCGATGGGCCCGATCGGTTCGCCCATTTCAAAGATAGGTATCGAGCTTACAGACAGCCCTTACGTTGTAGTCAACATGAGGATCATGACAAGGATGGGCAAGCATGTTCTGGAAGCGCTCGGAGATAACGGAGATTTCGTTCCGTGCCTGCATTCAGTCGGCGCTCCGCTGGCTGAAGGCCAGAAAGATGCTGCATGGCCCTGCGCCCCGATGGAAAAGAAGTACATCAGCCACTTCCCCGAGGAGAGGACGATCTGGTCCTATGGATCAGGTTACGGCGGAAATGCCCTGCTTGGAAAGAAATGCTTCGCACTCCGTATTGCATCGGTCCAGGCGCGCGACGAGGGTTGGATGGCTGAACACATGCTCATCCTGAAGATCACCGATCCCAAGGGCAGAAAGTTCTATGTGACGGGCGCATTCCCGAGCGCATGCGGAAAGACCAACCTGGCGATGCTCATCCCGACGATCCCCGGCTGGAAAGTCGAGACCATCGGCGACGATATCGCCTGGATGAGGTTCGGGGAAGACGGCAGACTCTATGCCATAAATCCTGAAGCCGGGTTCTTCGGAGTTGCTCCCGGTACATCCATGGAGTCGAATCCGAACGCAATGCTCAGCTGCGCAAAGAATACCATATTCACGAATGTCGCATTGACCGACGACGGCGACATATGGTGGGAAGGCATAGGTACTGATGCTCCGGATCACCTGATCGACTGGAAAGGAAACGACTGGACGCCAGCTTCCGGTGAAAAGGCTGCGCATCCCAACGCAAGGTTCACAGCGCCTGCAAGCCAGTGCCCTGTAATCGCTCCTGAGTGGGAGGATCCCAATGGCGTGCCGATATCCGCAATACTTGTCGGAGGACGCCGTCCGAGCACAGTTCCACTGGTACATGAGAGCTTTGACTGGAACCACGGTGTATTCATGGGTTCCATAATGGGTTCAGAAATAACTGCCGCAACCATATCCGCAAATATAGGGAAAGTGCGCCGCGACCCGTTCGCTATGCTGCCTTTCATCGGCTACCATGTAGGCGATTACCTGCAGCACTGGCTTGATATGGGTAAAAAGACGACTCCCGACAAGCTCCCGAAGATCTTCTATGTAAACTGGTTCCGCAAGGATAAGGACGGCAATTTCCTGTGGCCCGGATTCGGCGACAACAGCCGTGTCCTCAAGTGGATAGTGGAGAGAGTATCCGGCGAAGGAAAGGCAGTCGAGACTCCTATCGGTTACATGCCCACAGTTGACGCCATCGATACCACAGGCCTCGGCATTTCAGAGGAGACCATGAAAGAACTGCTGAAGGTCGACAGGAACGAATGGCTCAAAGAAGTGGAATCGATCAGGGAACACTATGCATCATACGGTCCGAAAATGCCGAAGGAACTCTACGCTCAGCTCGATGCCCTGGAAAAGAGGCTGAAAGGCTGAGATACGGTATACGCGTAATACACAGTAATAAAGCCCGGTTTGCTTTAACCGGGCTTTTATTGTACCAGTGAAGTTGTATCAGCGGCGCAGATCATATATCTCATTGGCAAGCCGTGCGAACTGCTGTATCGACAGAGTCTCTCCCCGCTGCATTTCTTCTATGCCGGCCTTGTCCAGCAGCAGCCGGACCTGGTCCTTGCCAATGCCGATATAGCCGGCGTTGCTCAACGCATTCAGAAGTGTTTTCCGTCTCTGACCGAACGCCGCTTTTACTACCTTAAAGAAAAGGTCCCTGTCCTTTAGCTCAACCGGCGGCGTTTTGTACAGATCCAGCCTGACGACCGTCGAATCGACGCCCGGCCGGGGTGTAAAGCAATCCGGCGGTACATCCGTTATGACCGTCGGCCTGGAATAGTACCCTACCGATACCGAGAGGGCTCCATAGTCCTTGCCTCCCGGTTTTGCCATCATCCTGGCCGCCACTTCCTTCTGCACCATGATAACCATACACTCGGCTTCAAGGCCGTCTTCGAGCAGCTTCATTATGACAGGCGTCGTTATATAGTACGGCAGGTTCGCGACGACCTTCAGCGAACGCAGCGTGCCGTCGGGAGAAGTCATAAACGGCGCCAGCTCTTTCTTCAGGTCCAGCCTGAGTATATCGGCATTTATTATATGGACATTGCGGTACCCGATGAGCAGGTCGTGCAGCACCTGCACCAGCCGCTTGTCGATCTCCACGGCCACCACACAGCCCGCATCCTCGGCCAGATATGATGTAAGGCTACCGAGGCCGGGGCCTATCTCGAGCACTGTATCATTTGGCGTAAGTTCGGCAGCCTCTGCTATCTTTTGCAGCACCCAGCCGTCTGTCAGGAAATTCTGGCCCAATGACCTGGACGGATGTATGTTGAGTTTCCTGAAGATGCTTTTGATATCTGCTTCCATGCCTTTTCCTTTCTGCGGCTACTGATCATTCAGTATGTATACCCTGACTTTTTTGACGCCGAAGCGGTCCACATACTCCTGCGAGTCATAATAGAGGTCGATCTTGTTGCCTTTTATCGCGCTTCCCACGTCTCCTGCTATGCAGAATCCGTAATCCGGCGTATTTTTATCCAGTATCTCAACATACAGCTTGGTATACAGCGGTATTACCTTGGGATCCACCGCTATTACGCCCTTTCTGGCCTTCATTCCCGTGGCGGTTATCCCGAACAACGGATGGTCCGGCGCTTTGCCCGTATCCTTGAGTGATGCGGTATAAGCCGTGGCTTTCATATCCAGGACTTTGCTGTACCGTACCACTTCACCTCTTGAAGTTCTGAAATTCAGCACCGTGCCATACTCGATTATCATGTTCACAGGATTCTGCAATATGGTCTCGCTTACCAGCTGCTTTGTGACCTGTACCCCGTCTTCGCTTACCACCTTGTATACCTTTTGGAGTACGCCTTCCCTGCCTTCCTGGTATACCCGCTCGGTTCCCTCATCCATCATTTTGTTCGGCCTTCTGTGCACTACAAAAGGTATTTCTTCCGTCTCGCTTACATAGTCCTCCGATACCCTTATGATCCTCAGTTCCATACCGCTCGTGATCCTGTCTTCCATGGACGCGCCTGCGAGCCTGTCTTTGCTCCCTGGCTTTACGGGGCTGTCTTCGAACATCTCCTCCACGGTATCCCTGTATGTCATGACCTCTGTCCTCTTGTTGTCGGCTGTAATATAAACCGGTACTGCTCTTTTTATGTACAATTCATTGGATTTTGCCGTCTGCAGTTTCGTATCAGCCGAAGCACTGACATAATCATACTCTGCTACTTCGATGCCGAGCTGATCCAGCACTTCTCCAAAGGTATTTTTCATTGTCCTGAAGGAAATGACTCTGCCATTGTCATTTATAACGACATCCTTCTCAAGCCAGGAGAAAACGCCGTACCCTGCGGCGGACGACAGGACCGCGGCGGCCGCAAACAACAGCAGGTGCCTCTTCAGTGAAAAAAACCTTTTAAAGCTTCTGACAAGTGTCAACAACCAAAAAAACCTCCTGTAAAAATATTGCTAAAGGACTGCAAGCTATTTTATTCCAATCCGGTTTGTTTGTCAAATTTATTACCATAATGTTCCTACTAACATGATTATACACATACTTTTGGGGATTTATACCAGGGCAGGCGATTGCGCCGGATATGACAAAAGATGCTGACGATGCGGTGGTCTATGCCGCCGGCTCTGCATAATGCAAAAGGAGCTGTATTCATACAGCTCCAGGGGTGCAGGCCGGCGAAAATAAAGCTGCGGACGATCAGTAATCCATCCCGCTCATCGGGAAATACTGGCTGCCCGCAGAAGGCAAAGCGCCCATGCCGTAAGGCGGATACATATTGCTGCCCGGTATTCCCGCCATTGGTCCGCCGGTTATTGACGGCACTGATCCTCCTCCGGTATACGGCATCATATCATCAGCAGCCGGTCCCGCCCCGAAAGGCATTGCGCCGTTCATCGCATTCAATCCCATAAGATTTGCCCCATATATCATCGGGCATTGCAGATTCATCAGGTATGGACAGCAAATTATCGGTATCTGCTGCATCATAGGCATAACTCCATAAGGACCGGGCTGTACCGGCATTTTGTTCGCAGGAGCTCCGCCTTCCGCAGACTGTGCCGCCATTTTATCCTGTACCGTTTGCGCCGGCAGCGTACCAGGCATTGCCTGCATCGACGGCAAATCGGATACGGTCTTTGATGAAAGGACATCGGCAGCCTTTTCAGGCGATACGCCGGAAACAGTTTTTTCGGGCGATGTTTTGGGAGTTTCCTTAACAGCGGATTCTTTCGGAAGTGTCTGTGCAGGCGACGTCCCGGGCGCAGCCTTCAGATCCTGCTTGGGGCCGACATACGGCATCGTGCCTCCGGGCACAGCTTTGGAAATATCCTTCATCCTTCTATCTTCCTTCATATAATGATTCCTCCGGTTTGGGTACATTCAGTATCATTATATGAGTCAGATAATATTATGTGAGGCTTTTTATGTCGATTGGGACACGATCAGTAAATATTGATGGAAGATATGATGAAACCCTTTTTTTCTTTTGAATAGTCCAGCTTTACATATATCTCGTTTTCGCCTTCGGCAAAGCGGGAAACGGATTCGTCCGCATTTTCCGCGAGCCCGACGTTCAGCGTTACATCCAGATAGATCTCGCCGTTGCTGGAACCCCTGTACCTGTCCACTCTTACTTCCGTGATCTCTATTTTTTGCACAGTGGATTCCATCTGCTCGACATAGGCGCTGAGGCTTATGTTCCTGTCTTTCTGCGGGACCCCCTCAAACTCGATGGCGTACGCTTCGTCAAAACTGCCGCTGTTCAGCGCCTCAACCCACGAAACGACCGGCTTGGACAGGAACTGTATGTCTGCATTTTCCTTCAGTATGTTTATAAGATCGATCTTTGCCCTGAGTTCGGCTTCTTCCTGGAGCTTTTCGCCAGCCATCTGCTCTTTTTCCTTCTGCAGCCTGTCGATTTCAGCCTTGTACTGCTCGATCTGATTGCCCAGGCTTTTTACTTCGTCTTCAAGTGCGCCTATTTCCCTCTTTTGGACGCTTATGCTGGCACTGTAGCTTGCATTGACGGATTCGAGATTCTTAATCTCCGCCAGCTTGCTTTCCCTGTCCCACAACAGGTAATTGAACGCGATAAATACAGCGATCAGAAGGGCAAATATCATTACGAGGAAAAACTTTTTCATATCACACCACCGGATCGATTTTTATGGGATGCCGAACAGTCTCTTCGCATTGGCTGTAGTGGTTTCACAGATGTACTCAAAAGGTTTCCCTTTGATTTTGGCTATTTTTTCTGCCACAAACTTCACGTACGCAGGTTCGTTCCTCCTGCCCCTGTGTGGTTCCGGGGCCAGATACGGTGAATCCGTCTCGATCAGCAGCATATCGTCGGGAACATACCTTATCACGTCCGGCAGTTTCCTTGCGTTTCTGAACGTGGCCGGCCCGGCTATAGAAATCATGAATCCAAGTTCCATGACCTCTCTGGCCATTTCAACGCTGCCGCTGAAACAATGCAGGACGCCGCCCACATCCCTTGCGCCCTCGCTTTTGAGTATATTGAGCGTATCCTCATGGGCGTCCCTGTCATGGACGATAACAGGCAGCTTCAGTTCCCCTGCAAGCGATATCTGTTTTGCAAACCAGGTCTTTTG
>DAOSCC010000030.1:0-4561 GCA_035361135.1 Clostridiales bacterium
CTTCTGTGAATCAAGGGCGGTGGCCTTGAGCTTCTCCGCCCGCCTGCTTACTTCGCCTGCGGTTTCGGCGCTTTGCATGGAATCGTTGGCTATGGAGTCGACGGCGTCTTCGATTTCTTCGGTTGTAGCGTTCATTTCTTCCGCTGAGGCAGAGTTTTCATCCATCTTCTGCGACAGCTTGTTTATGATACCGGACATGAGGTTTATCTCGGAAGTCAGCGCCGCCATGTTTTCATTGATGTTCGCGATGGCTTCGCCGACGCTGCCGGCCTCCCCGACGACATTGCTGATTATCCCTGAAACGTTGACATTTATGTTGTTGAAGGCCCTGGCAAGTTCGCCTATTTCGTCACGCCTCATGGTATATTTATCCGCCATGGCTTTCGAAAAATCACCGCCGGACATAATGCGGCACTCTTCCGACAGATAAGTGATGGGCGTTGATATGCCTTTTCCAAGAATATATGCGATCGCCAGCCCTGCCGCCAGGAATATGACGGATATGGCCAAAACCGTCAGCCTCAGTGATGACAGTCCGGACAGCACTTCGTCCCTGTCCACCGCGATCCCGATCGACCAGCCGTACTTATCTACGGGTGCGAATCCGGTGAATTTTGGTACACCGTTGTATACGTATTCGCCGAAACCTGTTTTGCCTTCCGTCATCTGTTTCTGTATTTCAAAGAACCCATCAAAGCCGACCTGTGCGGACACGCTTTCCCTGGCGCGCAGCTGCACGCCGGTGTTTTCTCCGCCTGCCGGGGCAGTTGCAGATGAAGCAGCATCAGCGGTTTCTGCGCTGGTTGTTGCAGAGGAAACGGCATCAGAGGATTGAGCGCCTGTCGCTGCCGAGGATACCGCATCTGATCCATTTCCATCGGAAGCGGAGGATTGGTCTGCATTGGCAGCGGAAGCTTCCAGTATTTGCAGGATGATGTTTTTGTCGGCATGGGCGATCGTCCGTCCCTGCTTGTTTATGATATAGGCTTGTCCGCTTTCTCCGTATTTGACCCTGCCGGCAAATTCGCTCAACTCCAGGCCGTCCCTGTAAGCCATGAGTACGCCGGCTGTCTCGCCATCCACCTTCACAGGGACCGCATACACCATGACAATGCCGGATCCGTTCTTGTCAGGCATTGGTTCCGAGACTGTGTCCTTCCCGGATAGTGCGCTTTCAAAGAAGGGATTGTTTTTAACGTCCGTGACAGTGCCGTTGCTGTATAAAACCTTTCCGTTTTTGTCGGCCAGTATCAACAGCTTATGGCCCGAACGGCTGATCTCATCAGACATAAAGGCTTTCAGCGCAGGATCGCCTGTGTTGCCGTTTTTCAGTACTTTCATGAAATCCAGCGAAGCGATGATGTTCAGCTTATTAAGCTGGTTCTGCGTTGCGTTTTCGATTGTCGCCGACGCTTCTACAGCGGCTTTCGGCAAGGTTTCTTCGAGAACATCCAGGACCGAATTTAAGGCTGTAATGTATGATGCCAGACCCAGACCGGAACAAATAATGAATACGAGAACACCGAATAACACAATAATCCTTGTACTGATCCTCCGCATATACCCAAGCTCCATTTTTTTGAATATTTTCACAGAATATAAATTCGTAGAATATATACCCAGTTTACTGCTGCGACTATCATGTGCTTTATAAAATATTTATATCAGGAAATGGGTTTCCTGGCAACAAAAAATGGTTACCCGGAATACTGCTGATTGAATGGCCTGCAGTTCCTGATACCGGACACCACCGGGAAAATGCAGTTTTTTACAACGCCGTGGGATAATAATCAGGCTTTACAATACCGGCATAAATACATATAATATTTGAAAACAAGCTGAAACGAAAACAGACATGAATGCGATGACAAGGGATAGTATGCCGGCGCTTACTTTCACAGAGAACCCGGGTTGGTGGGAGCGGGGACTGGAGACCGGTTGAACAGGCCTTGGAGCACTGCACCGAACAGGCGGCATATGATACTTTGCCCAAGTAGGCTGCGGCGGATGCACCCGTTACAGTGCCGGGGAATGATATGTGAAATTGACTTTCCGTTATGTTAGCCGGTCTTTTCGCATTCGTCCCTGTTGAGGCTGATGCCGCAAGGTATCGGTAAACCGGGGTGGCACCGCGGAGTTAAGGCTCTCGTCCCCAGGATCGTATCCTGGAGGCGGGGGCTTTTTTGATGTGTTCCGCAGGATTGACGGCAGACGGGTTCAGCCGGATGATTCACCCAAATGTTTTTGCAAAATTGCTCAGCCAGCCGCCATGTTATTCCGACGTGTTTCCCGTATCCCTTGCTCCGTCTGCGTTTCAGCCATAAACCGATCAGATACTGCACCGTGCATGGTACGTGACGTATTTGGCACAGCGGTTGTCGGCAGACTTAAAATCTGACGTAACGTGTATAAGCATACAGAAAAGCCTATCCGGCATAACAGGCGCCGACGAACGGAGCAGGAATTTAAAGAGAAGGAATACATATATAGAAAAACAAGGGAGGAGATCATTTTGGGGCAGAATTGATTCAAAGCAAAACGGGCACTTTTTCCGATGTGCACGCAAACCGGCCGGTGTTTCCAAAACGGGCCGTTATCACGGCAGGGATGCCGTATGGCAACAAGGAACTTCACCTTGGCCATATTGGCGGGGTTTTCGTCCATGCCGATGTGTTTGCGCGGTTTATGCGCGATCGCATAGGCAAGGGAAACGTGATCTTTGTTTCCGGGACGGACTGCTACGGTTCGCCGATAGTGGAGAACTACCGCCAGCTGGTGGAAAGCGGCTCATTTGACGGTACCATCGAAGAATTTGTCCGGAGCAACCATGAGAAGCAGAAGGAAGTACTGGATGAGTACCGCATAAGCGTGGACCTTTTTGCAGCATCGGGCATCGGACGGGCAGCGGAGATACACAGGGAATACTCTGCCGAATTCATCAGAAGGTTATACGATAACGGGCATCTCATTAAAATGACCACGGCCCAGTTCTTCGATGCAGAAGCGGGCGTATTCCTGAACGGACGACAGGTCGTGGGGCAGTGCCCTGTTGCCGGCTGTGCGTCTGAAAAAGGATATGCCGACGAGTGTTCGCTCGGCCACCAGTACATGCCCGTCGAACTTATAAATCCCAGGAGCACCATCACGGGCAAAAAACCTGAAATGCGGGATGTGACGAACTGGTACTTCAGGCTTGACAACTTCCGTGAGCTGCTGGTGCAATGGGTTGAAAAGCTGGAGAAAGACCCTGCTTCAAGGAAGTTTGTTATAAAGAGCATCCGGGAGTTCCTGGAGCCGCCGGTTATATACGTGAAGAAGGATTATACCGGCCAGTTGGAAGCCATCAGGCAATTGTTTCCGGATTTTGAACTGGTCGACGAAGAGGGTAAATCTTCTGCGGTCATGGTCTTTAAAGAGCTTGATAGCAGGGAAATGGCCTGCTCGGTGCTCACTGAACACGGGATCAGGTACCGCACGGGCAAGACGATTGTGCCGTTCAGGCTGACCGGGAATATAGGGTGGGGAGTACCCGCGCCGTGTATCGAAGGGCTGGACGGCCTGACTGTATGGGTTTGGCCCGAGTCCCTCTGGGCGCCCATATCTTTCACGATGACTTACCTCGAGATGACCGGGAAAGACAGGGAGGACTGGAAGAAATGGTGGTGTACCGGCGAGTCGAAGGTGTACCAGTTCCTAGGAGAGGATAACGTGTACTTCTACGGGCCTGCAGAAATGGCGATGTTCATGGGGCAGCAGGGGAAAAATCCCGCATCCGGTCCGCCTGAAGGCGAACTCCAGCTGCCGGAGCTTATTGTGAACAACCACATCCTTTTCCTGAACAAGAAGGCCAGCAGCAGCGGAGAGATAAAGCCGCCTACGGCGAGGGACCTGCTCAATTACTATACCGCCGAACAACTCAGAGCGCATTTCTTCGGCCTTGGCCTGGGGATCAGGAGCGTCGGGTTCCAGCCTAAGCCGCTGAATCCTGCGGCTGCCGAAAGAGACAGCGATCCTGTGCTCAAGGAAGGGAACCTGCTGTCCAATGTTTTCAACCGTGCTGTAAGATCATGTTTTTATACCGCCCAGAAGTACAGCGGCGGGAAGATCCCGGTCAGGGAAATCAGCAGCCGGGTCCTGGAAGATGCCCGGGACACCGTTCTCGAGTATGAGTGGCTGATGTACCGGCATGAATTCCATCTCGTAATGAACCTGATGGACACATACATCCGCAATATCAACAAGTACTGGACTGCAAAGATGAAGGAAGCGGATGATACCGGCAATGACGAACTCCGGCTGCAGGTGCTGGCGGATGCGTTCCATATGGTGCGGACGGCTGCCGTACTCATGCACCCGATAGCGCCCGAAGGCACGGAAATGATACGGGAATACCTGGGGCTTGGGGAAGAGTTCTGGAGCTGGGACAGGATATTCGATACGGTCTATTCGTTCATGGAAGATCCCGGGGAGCATAAGCTGAAATTCCTCGAACCCAGGGTCGACTTCTTCAAAAAGCATCCGAGCCAGATCGCCAGTTAACTGTTTGGCGGCTGTCAGGCAA
>DAOSCC010000030.1:4661-14788 GCA_035361135.1 Clostridiales bacterium
TAGCCCACGTCATACAACGGTATGAAGCGGATGTTCCTGTCCTGGCCTTTCGTCCTGTAGCCTGTGTTCCAACTGCTCCACTTTCTTTCATCATCCGGGACGAGGATGGTTTCAGGATGTTCAGCGTCGCCATAAAGGACGCGGCCTTCGTCACACAGGCCTGCCAGAACTACCGGACCTTCCATGAAGGCGAAGGTTTCCGGGTCATCAGGCAGCGGGCATGCGGTAAGGCCTTTGGGCAGTTCGATGTTTACCGTATCTTTGCTCCATGTCCTGCTTATTGTGCAAAAGCTTGACGGCTTGCACTGTATATTCTGTAGCTCTCCATTGACGTAAATTTTTACGTCGCCCATTATCCACCAGGGTATCCTGAATTTCATTTCAAACTGTGCCGGGCTGTCGCATTCCACCGTAAAGTCAACGGCCAGCGACATTGGCCTGTGCATGTATTCGATATTTGTTTTGTTGACGATGTTGCAGCTGCCTGCACGGTGGTTTATATGCTGCTGTATTCTGATCATGCTGCCGTTCCTGTCCCAGCGCAGGGCCGAAGGTATATACTGGCATACCGCCACACCATCGGGATCTTCGAAGTAAATATCCTCGGTGTGGGCAGCATTGGCCTGTACTAGTGTTCCATGGCAGCACCAGAAATCATGCGTGTGGGATCCCCAGTGTTTTTCAGCGCCTTCGTGCAGAGGCAGGAAGTAAGCTATCAGACCGGTCAATGGATGCTGTGGTTTGACACCGCTCGGGTAAAAGCCTTCCCAATGCCCCTGGGCCATTATTCCGTTATACAGGTTCCTCTCCCAGTAATCGGCGTAAACGGGATCTCCTGTCCATTTGAGCAGGAATCCTGCAAGGCGCATCATGTTGTAGACGGTGCAGTGCTCCTGGTTCATTTCACCGAGCCTGGCCGACATTTCGTACGGAGGCGTCCAGATCTCACCGCAGGTCTGTCCGCCTGTGCAGAAATATCCGCGCTTGTTTACCGCAAGCTGCCAGTATGCCTCCACGATATCCCGCCAGCGCTGTTCGCCCGTAACCTCCCATGCCCGGGCAGCGCCCAGCACTTCGGGGATCGTGGTGTTCGCGTGCATATTGGTGAGCACGTCTTCGCCTGCAAGCAATGGATCGAACAGGCGGCGGCGGTAGTATCTCTGCATCAGTTCATAATGTTCCTTCCGGTCGGTTATTCCATACAGGTCGGCCCATATTTCCAGCATTCCGCCTGTTTCATAGTCCAGGATATCGTCGAACTGTTCGCGGGTGAATTTGCCTGACCACCGGTAGAACCAGTTGGACCATGCGTCGGCTATTTCAAGCGCCTGCCTGTTCCCGGCCAGCTTATACATGTCCATAAGGCCCATGAAGGTTTTATGGATCGTGTATTGTGGCGCCCAGACGGACTTGCCCCTTGCGATCCACTCCAGGTATTTTTCAGGGATCGAGCCGGCCCATTCACCGCCGTTTTCTTTCTGGCACCTTGCCAGTTCGGACACGATCCTGTCAGCCTTTCCTTTTACTTCGGCATCACCGGTCGCGGCGTATACTCTTGCCGCCGCTGAAAGCCAATGCCCGAGGAAATGGCCTCTCAACTGGCATGTGGGCGACTCCCAGCCGCCATGGATGTTATCCGGCAGTTGATTGGACTGCCATATGCCTGCCTCGATGTAGTGGTTCCGCAGCAGGTTTTCGGTGTCAAGGCTCAACAGGTATCTACGGTTCGATTCGGTTTTTCTGCTTAGCTGCCCCGGCAGCAGTTCCACATCGCTGTATGGGAAACTTCTCATTTTGGTATTGGGCGTTTTGCCAGTATCATGCATTTTGTATACCCTCCCTGTAATCGTGTTTTTCCTGCACGTCGATATCGAATATTATCGATGATACAGGCTGAAATGCCTGTATGGATGCATCTGCGCAAACTCGGATGCAACGCCTGGTGCACATGACTAAATTCCGCGAGCAAATGCGGCCGTGTAGATTCGGATCCTGTAAAAGCAAATCCCGCATAAGCAAACAGCGCAATTACCCTGAACAACTTTCTGTACAACTTAATGATAGTTTTCCGGGACGCTTTTGTGAATAAAGGAAACTTCAGAAAACATTCACTATTTTCATTTGCCGATCGTCATTTCATACTGACAGTCATTTCACCTGATTTGCCTGCTTCGGTTTATTTACTCTCCATTTGCTCGACGAATCTGCACGCATATTGTATATTATTAGCATAAAGGAAATTTATATTTCGGCAAAGGTCGACTTTTGCCTGTTTCAAGGTTTAGCGTCAGCCTGTTTGAAGTTTCCTGCTGCCGGCGGATGGCTTTTGGAACAGCGAAGATTTTTAAGCGGCAATAACGGATGGACGGAGGTCACGGTGTCGTTATGGGGTCGGAAATACTGCTGGGACTCAAGGATATTGTAAAAGTCAGGATCGTGGATTTCTGCAGGGCGGACAGGCCTTTTGTCCATGCCGACAGGATACTCGACTTCAACGTCTTTATTTACATCGTCTCAGGCGAGATGAGGATATGGGAATGCGGCACCGAGTACGTTATTGGGGAGAGGGATGCCTTTTTCCTGAAGAAAGGGCTGCATCACTACGGGAAGCATGAGATCCCGGCGGGAACGACGTGGTATTATATCCATTTCCACGGCGGCGCTGACGACGGAAATGTCCGGCAGTTGAGCGGATACAGGCCTGTTCCGGCTTCGGGCGAGTTTACCGAGGAGGATTATGACCAGTATATAAGGCTGCCGAAACTCCTGAAAGTGGATAATCCGAAACTCATTGAAAGAAAGCTTGACGCGCTTACCCAAATGTGCAAATCGTCGAACGACCTTAAGATGGCATATCTCAGCTATGGTACAATGGAACTGTTTTTCGACCTCTTCAACCAGGAAAGGAGCCGGTCCGAGCTTGACAGGGGCGACATAATCACGCGGAAGATCATAATGTTTCTTGAGAGCAACATTTCGAGAAAGCTGAGTTCCGGTGAGATAAGCGATTACATGTGCATGAATTACAACTATATCAGCGGCGTCTTCAGGGAGAAGACAGGAATGAGCATCATGGAGTACCACGGGAAAATCAGGATCAACGAAGCCGCCAGGCTGCTCAGAAACTCGAACATGAATGTTTCCGAGGTCAGCGGCAGGCTTGGGTTTGAAGACCCTCTCTACTTCAGCCGCGTGTTTAAGAAAGTCATGGGCTATTCCCCGTCGGATTATATTAAGCAGGCATATTTCAGGTTAAGATGAAAAAGCTTCGTCCGGCTAAGGTGAAATATTCCTCGTCAACTGTGCAAAATTTTCGTTTATGGGCAGGAAATCGCAATGGAATGGTTGCTAAAATGGCTAATTGGTTTACATAACATGTAATTTTCTTTCATTATCGCGGTTTTATATTGAAAAATATCCATGTCGGTTGCCCAGAAGTGAAAAAATTGCACATCCAGGCCCAGAAAAATGGGTCAGCCTGCCCAGAAACGAAAAAACTGCACATCCAGGCCCGATTATATCAGGAGATATCTGGTTAATAAGGAGGAATCTATAAGAGATCCTGCTTACATGAAGATCTCACGGGAGATTTCTTAATGAAAGGTGGATCAAAGCGTAATACAGGCCCCACAGGAGGAAATTCCATGCCGTGCCATGCCAGAAGCCGGTGAGCGACTAAGAAGGTTCGGGCATGCCTCGGCATGGGCCGGGCATTCACCAGCATGGGCTGGAAATGCCTCAGCATAGGCAGGGCATACCTCAATAAGGGCTGGGCATGCCTCAATATATGTCGAGCATGCTCTCCTCCCACATCACGGGGATGTCGAGACCCAGTATCTGCACGATCGTCGGCGCCACGTTGGCGAGCCCGAAATTGCCCTGCCTGAGCCTGTATGTTTTGTGCCCGTCGTAAATGATGAAAGGCACCGGGTTGAGCGAATGGGCCGTTTTCGGCTGGGCTTTGCCGGACAAGTCGGTCAGGATCATGTCGTCGGCGTTGCCGTGGTCCGCTGTCACTATCAGTGCCGCGTCATGCTCCTCCGCAGCCTTCAGTATCCTTGCCAGGCCGAGATCGACGGCTTCCACGGCGATGACTGCCGCATCCAGGTTCCCGGTGTGGCCGACCATGTCGCCGTTTGGATAGTTGCAGCGGATGAATCCGTATTCGCCGGATTTTATGGCTTCGATCACCTTGTCGGTTATTTCCGCTGATTTCATCCATGGACGTTCATCGAACGGAACTATATCCGACGGGACCTCGCAGTATGTCTCAAGTTCTTCGCTGAATTTGCCGCTCCTGTTCCCGTTCCAGAAATATGTCATGTGGCCGTACTTCTGGGTCTCGGATACGGCAAACTGCCTTATGCCGTTTTTCACAAGCAATTCGGACAAGGTATTTTTTATGTTTGGCGGACTCACAAGGTACCTTTTCGGCAGGAGCAAGTCGCCGTCGTACTGGAGCATGCCGGCGAACACGACTTTCGGCATGTACCTGCGGCCGAACTTGCTGAAATCCTCGTACTCAAACGCCATGCTGATTTCTATCGCCCTGTCGCCCCTGAAGTTGAACAGCACCACGCTGTCCCCGTCAACGATCCTGCCCGCAGGCTGTCCATCTTTTTCTATTATGAATGGGGGCAGGTACTGGTCGGTCACGTTCAGTTCTTCCCTGTATGTCATTATGGCTTCAGTTGCAGATGCGAACCGCCTGCCTTCGCCCAGCACATGGGTTTCCCAGCCGCGCCGCACCATGTCCCAGTCTGCCTGGTACCTGTCCATCGTGACTACCATTCTGCCGCCGCCGGACGCTATCATGGCATCGAAGCTGTCGCCGTTGAGCTCCGCCAGGAACGCTTCAAGGTCGTTGATGTAAGTCGTGGCAGACAGGGCGGGGACGTCGCGGCCGTCCAGCAGGGCATGGACCCTGATTTTTTTCACCCCGTCCTCTTTTGCCCTGGCTATCATCGACTTGAGATGATTGATGTTCGAGTGGACGTTTCCATCGGACAGAAGCCCGATGAAGTGCAGCGTTGAATCGCTTTTTATGCAATTCGAAACTATTTCGTGCCAGCTCTGTGACCTGTAAATTTCGCCGCTTTCGATGCTTTCATTCACGAGCTTTGCTCCCTGGGAATATATCTGGCCGCAGCCGAGAGCGTTGTGCCCGACCTCGCTGTTACCCATGTCATTGTCGGTGGGCAGGCCGACCGCGGTACCGTGAGCTTTTATATATGTGTTCGGATAGTTCTGAAGCAGCATATCAAGAGTAGGCGTGTTGGCCATCGAGACAGCGTCGCCGTAACCGCCCCTGCCTTTCCCGATGCCGTCCATAACTACCAGCACAACTTTTTTGTTCATGACGGATCCTCCTTTTACATGTGAACTTAGCTTTATCTGCATATATACCTGATAATTGCCACCGCAGCAGTTATGCCTTATCTTTTATCGGGCATTATCGTTTCTTCATAATCGTTTTTAAGGAGCATTTTTCCGGGAGCATCGCCTTAGATCCGGATATTGCTTTCGGTAACTCACTTTGCTGCGCCAAAATACATGATTTGCCGTTTATAGATCATGAAACATTCAGGTCTGCTGCAGCACTATGTCGACAAAATCCCTGATCACCATTGAGCCCCGGGTCACTTCGCAATCCAGCGCTATAATGCATACTCCCTGTTCATGCGCGGAGACAAGGGCATCTGCAAACTCCTTGTGGGTCTTTGCATTCGGTGAGAATTGCCTGACGCCGTCCATCTGTATCACGAAGGCAATAACGGGGTAATACCCGTCCCTCATACTGCCGCACAGTTCCGTGATGTGCCTGACGCCGCGCTCGGTAGGCGCGTCGGGAAACAGCGCCGTGCCTTTCTCCTCCAGCGTGACCCCTTTGACTTCCATCAGTATTTTTCTTTTGTCCGTTTCTATGAGAAAGTCGAACCTGGAATCCCTGTAGCCGTATTCGGGCCTGATGGCGGATATTTTTTCATCCGTTCCGATAATAATTTCCGGAGATCCTTTCAGCCACTCATGCATTGCCTTGTTCGGAGCCTGCGAATCTATGTTGACTATCTGGTCCCCTTTTTTCACCGCGATAAGCGATAATGCGGTATTGCGCTTCGGATCGTCATGCTTCTGGAGATAGACGGTGGCTCCGTCGACCAGGAGTTCTTTGAGCCTGCCGGTGTTTTTCACATGGGCTTTTGTCTTCATGCCGCCAACACTTACATATGCGACAAAACGGTTAGACCGTGATATGAACTTGCCTTCAATGATTTTATCGTATTTCATGTGCTGCCTCCGCTTATCTTATTGTAGCACAAGTGCATATAATGCAGGAACACTGTTGCGGAACACGCCGGAACTTGTGTTTAGAGGAATATTAAGGCATGAGGAAACGCATATGGCAAATCAGGGCATGAGTTTTGCACTGTATTTATAAACCCGTTTCCGGGTAACATAATATAGATTTTATAAAAAAGCCAGTCGGGAACTGCAGCGGTGTCGGCGACAGCCAACGGTTTTCAGGGATCAGTGACGGTCTCGGGGGCCAGCAGTGGTTTAAGGGACCGGCAACGGTTTCTGATGTATGCCTGGCATGGCAAATAATGCCGGAAGAGGACTCGTATACAAAACTCGAATACAGCAGAATGAGGAATTATGGATACAAAAACTGTCGGAGCAAAATTTGGCTGGAATTTTGACAACACCTATGCGCGATTGCCTGAAACATTCTTTTCTTTTGTTGGACCAACACCGGTGCGTTCACCGGAAGTGGCAGTGCTCAACCATGATTTGGCGCGTTCGCTCGGACTGGATCCGGATGCGCTTTCAGGCAGCGAGGGAGCAGAGATATTTGCGGGGAACAGGATCCCGGAAGGCGCGCAGCCGATCGCCCAGGCGTATGCGGGCCACCAGTTCGGATATTTCACCATGCTTGGAGACGGACGGGCGATTTTGCTCGGCGAGCATATATCCCCTTCCGGGATGAGATATGACATACAACTCAAGGGCGCCGGCAGGACCCCCTATTCGAGAGGCGGGGACGGCCGGGCGGCGCTTGGCCCGATGCTGAGGGAGTATATAATCAGTGAGGCTATGTACGCACTTGGGATACCTACCACCCGAAGCCTTGCCGTGGCCACTACGGGAGAGAAGGTCTACCGGGAAACGGCTTTGCCGGGAGCCGTATTGGCCAGGGTGGCTGCGAGCCATATCAGGGTCGGTATGTTCGAGTATGCCGCCAGGTGGCGTACGGTCGAAGAACTGAAGGCGCTGGCGGATTATACGATCAGGAGGCACTTCTCCTGCCCGGAGGATCCGAAATGCTGCGGCGGGTCTGACAGAAATGGGGACATGCCGGGCCATATCCACAGAAGAAATGAAAACCCGTATCTCTGCCTTCTTAAAGAAGCTGTCAGGCGGCAGGCGGAACTGGTCGCAAAATGGCAGCTGGTTGGTTTCATCCATGGCGTGATGAACACCGACAATATGGCTTTGAGCGGCGAGACCATCGATTATGGGCCGTGCGCATTCATGGACGCCTATGACCCTGATACGGTGTTCAGTTCCATCGATATACATGGCCGGTATGCATATGGCAGACAGCCTGGCATTGCTGCATGGAACCTGGCAAGGTTTGCCGAAACACTGCTGCCGCTGCTGCACGAAGACGAAAATAAAGCTGTGGAGCTTGCCCGGGGCGCTGTTTCGGGGTTTGGAGAATTGTTCGGCGCCACATGGCTCAGAGGGATGAGGTCCAAGCTTGGCATTTTTGATGAAGAGTCCCGGGATGCAGATCTCATCAACAGCCTGCTTGAGATCATGTATAAGAACAAGGCCGACTTCACCAATACCTTCCGGGCGCTGACATATAACGAGGACCTTGATATAGGCATGTTCAGCACCGATGAGTTCAGGGGATGGAGGGCGAGATGGCATGAAAGGCTTGGCAGGCAGAGGCACGTGGAATCAGCCGTGTTCCGGCTTATGAGGGAAAGCAATCCCGTGATCATCCCCCGTAACCACCGTGTGGAGGAAGCCCTTGGAGCCGCTGAGAAACGTGGGGATTACAGTGCCATGGAAAGGCTTGTCCGAGCTTTGTCAAAGCCGTGTGAAAATACGCCTGACAAGGATTACTTTACGGCGCCGCCCGGGCCGTCATTCTGCGGTTATAGAACGTTCTGCGGCACATGACCGGCCTTTGAGGCAACAGTGCAGAACACCTGTTGACTCTGCCCCTGGGACATGGTTTAAACTGAAACCGAGGACGAAAAACTAGTGTGCGGCGTGCTTGCCAACGCATCTTTGGGGAAAGTGTTTCCATTAAGAATGATTTTCAGGGGGCAGAGCCATGCAGTTGCTGAAAAAGATGATGTACAGGCGCATCTTTCCTGTCGTTTTATCTATTTCCGCGAGCATATTTTCCATGTTGGTAACCTTACGGTGGAACAGGCAATTAAGTTCTGTTATAAACGAAATAAACGCAGCCGCCCATATCCCGACAGATGCAATAATCACGGCGGCTGCAGCAATGCTTGTCATGGCGGCGTCAAACTATGTCCTTGGCTTAAGTTCGGCCTGGGCATGCGAGTGTATGGCACACGACCTTCGCATGGGATTTGCAAAGCATTTTGCAACGCTGTCATTGGCGGAGATCGAAAATATAAATGCAGGAGAACAGATGTCGAAACTCCAGAATGAGATTAGCGAAGTTGTCGGCTTTCTTAATGCTGATTTGTTCACGTTTATCGATGATGTCATAAGGTTTATCGGCTATTTTACATGGCTGCTGCTGCTTGACCCGAAGCTGACGCTCATTTCCTTCATACCAACAGCGATACAGATGTGGTATGCGTCATACGCCAGCCGTGCGATCAGTGAAGCTGCGCAGCAAAGCCAGCATGCAAACGGGCGGCTGAACGGATTTGCAGAATCGCTTGTTGCGGTTTTTCCGGTAATGAAGCTTTTCGATGCGGTTAAGCTTGTCAGGAGCAAGTATGATGCTGCTTTGGAGGAATGGGAACGGGCAGCCGTCAGGCAGGAACGCAGGCGCGCCGCCCTTATGTCGCCTTCAGGCCTGATGTCATGCATTCCTTTACTGCTTTTATTTGCAGTTGGCGGGATGCAGGTCGTCAGGGGAGAGCTGTCGACGGGCGGCCTGTATATTTTCATCAACCTTTCCGGGATTGTGTCCGGTGTGATGATGAACATGCCGGGCCGGATCGCTTCGTTCCGGAGGTTTGCCGTGAACCTGAGACGGATCGGGCCTTATATGACAGCAGGCTTTGCAGCCGGAAAGGCTGACGGGGGATCAGGGGTTTCTGCCGGGGTATAAGCGATATAGCCGGCCTGGCGTTGGAAGCTGCCAGGATATACAGAAAGATGCAATGAAAACGGTGCAAGAAGAAAGATAGTACACAGTCAATTACAGTAATGAAGCATTCTGATACAGAGATGACAGGCACAGAAATGAAAGGTGATGCTGGATGAGCATAAGAGCCGAAAATCTGTGGTTCACATATAATGATGCGCCGGTCCTGCGCGGTATCGACCTTTTTGCAGACACCGGGGAACATATAGGCATCACAGGTATGAGCGGATGCGGCAAAAGCACGCTGCTTAAGCTGATGGCAGGGCTATACCGGGCGCAGGACGGAGCCGTGGAGGTTCACGGAGCGCGCAGGCCTGAGGACATCCGCAAAAATGTTGCGATGGTGATGCAAAATGCCGTGCTGTTCCCTGCGAGTATCAGGGAAAACATTACATGCGGGCATCAAATGAGTGAAGAAAATTTACGGCAGGTTTGTGAAGCCGCGCAGCTCACGGAGTGGATCGCGTCGCTGCCGGACGGCATTGATAGCTTTGTCGGGGAACGGGGCGGAAAGGTATCCGGAGGGCAGGCGCAGCGCATCGCCATAGCCCGTGCGATCGCTAAAAACGCTCCGGTGATTTTGCTTGACGAGGCAACCAGCGCGCTTGACAGCGATACAGGCAGTGCTGTCCTGGCTGCGCTGGAGAGCCTGACCAGGGGGAGGACTGTCGTGAGCGTGAGCCACAGGTATGAAACGCTGGCAGGATGCAGCCGCATTTATAAACTTGACGGCGGCCGGCTTTATGAATTGTGAGAT
>DAOSCC010000031.1:0-14385 GCA_035361135.1 Clostridiales bacterium
CCGCATCGATACGGACGCCTCCTGCGATGATATCCCTGACAGCGGCGCCCGGCTTGGTATCCCTGTCTTCTGTGTGGAACCATACGACTTTCCCGGGATCGTACGCGATCCCTCCGTCGGCCAGTGCTCTCGCATAACCTTTATGCCTGTTGATGCCCTGGATATCGTCGACTTTGAAAATGCCGACTATGTTTCTGTGTCCAAGCTTTATAAGATGCTCTGTCGCCAGATACTCGCCGGCCTCGTCGTCAAGCAGCACCCTGGGCTTATCCTCAAGCATCTTATAGGACCCGTGGATGAAGACATAAGGTATGCCGTGCTTGTCAAGAGCCCTGTAATATTTGAGGTTGTCAGAAAGCACGGCGCTTTTGGTCGGTTCTATGATCAGCCCGCCGATATCCTTGCTTAGCAGATCGTCCAGGCAGGCAGCCTCCTTTTCTATGCTGTTTCCGGTGTTTTTCAGGATTATGCTGTATCCGTTCTCAGACAGCACCTTGTCTATACCTTGTATGACCCTCGGGAAAATATACTCGGAGATATATGTGGTCACTACCCCTATATTCCTTGATTCTCTCCTGCCCGCGGTCCTGTCCTTGCAGAACGTCCCCTTTCCCTGCCTGGTATACAGGAATCCTTCGTGCACAAGTACGGAAATGGCCTTCCTGACTGTCTGCCGGCTGAGCGAAAATCTTTCCGCCAGGTTGTTTTCAGACGGTATCTTTTCTCCCGGCCTGATATTTCCCATCAGTATCTCATCTTTGAGATAAGCTTTCAGCATCGAGTATTTTGTCTGGTTTTCAGAGTATTTTGAACGGTTTTCATCTTTTTGCATACAGCAGATTTGCCTTTCTTGTACGTACATGTTCGCATTACAAATTATACACCATCCCGTTGCGATTATCAACGGATACATCGTGCAAAGCCCGCATGCAGGCCCAATGTTCCGTGGATCCGGATGCAAAGCCGCCGTTGCTTTTACACAGGCAAAGTAGTAGAATAATTATATGAACTTGTTCGTACATGTTATACTGGTAAGGAGGTATAGCTTATGCAGGATCAGAAAAATTTCACCTTCTGGTTCGTAACGGGAAGCCAGCACTTATATGGACCTGAAACACTGGAAATGGTAGATGCCCATTCAAGGACGATCGCAGAAGGTCTGGACAAAAGCCCTTATGTACCGTACAAAGTCGTATTCAAACCTGTACTTACAACACCGGACGCAATAAGGAGACTGTGCCTCGACGCCAATTCGGATGACAGCTGCGCCGGCATCATAACATGGATGCATACATTCTCGCCCGCAAAGATGTGGATAGCAGGCCTTTCAGAACTCCGCAAACCTATGCTCCACCTGCACACCCAGTTCAACCGCGATATCCCGTGGGCCGACATAGACATGGATTTCATGAATCTGAACCAGTCCGCCCATGGCGACCGTGAATTCGGATTCATCGGCGCACGCATGCGCATTGCCCGCAAGGTAGTCGTCGGCCACTGGGAGGACCCGGACACATGCAGGCGCATAGGCCTCTGGATGCGCTCCGCTGTCGCATATACGCTCGGAGCAAGCCTGAAAGTCGCAAGGTTCGGCGACAATATGCGCGAAGTGGCGGTAACCGAAGGCGACAAGGTGGAAGCCCAGATCAAATTCGGCTGGTCGATCAACGGCTATGGGATAGGAGACCTTGTCGACCGCATCAAAAATGTAACCGACAGCGATATCGACAAGCTTGTACAGGAGTATGGCGAACTTTATGAAATACCGGCCGAAGTGCGTTCTTCTAGGGAAGCGATGGATGCGGTAAGGGAACAGGCCCGCATCGAGATCGGCCTGAGATCTTTCCTTACGGAAGGAGGCTTTGGGGCATTCACCACCACATTCGAAGACCTCCATGGCATGAAACAGCTTCCCGGCCTTGCAGTACAGAGGCTAATGGCTGACGGTTACGGCTTCGGAGCCGAGGGAGACTGGAAGACGGCAGCGATGGTCCGCATGACGAAGATCATGACCAAGGGGCTCCCTGGCGGCACGACTTTCATGGAAGATTACACGTACCACCTGGCGCCGGGCAATGAAATGATACTCGGAGCCCATATGCTCGAGGTCTGTCCGACAGTAGCAGGTACAAAACCCAGGCTCGAAGTCCATCCGCTGTCCATCGGCGGGAAAGCCGCTCCGGCCCGTCTCGTATTCGACGGCGCAGCGGGCAGGGCAGTCGCCGCTTCCCTCGTCGACATGGGCAACCGCTTCAGGCTGATCATAAATGAAGTGGAAGCAGTAAAAGTTGAAAAGGATATGCCGAAACTCCCGGTCGCCAGGCTGCTGTGGAAACCGCTGCCGTCGCTCAAACAGGGAGCCGAAGCATGGATACTGGCAGGCGGCGCGCACCATACGGTCTTCTCGTTCGCAGCAACGGCGGAGCAGCTTATCGACTGGGCGGAAATGTCCGGCATAGAATATGTGCTCATAAACGAGAACACCAATATCCTGAACCTGAGGAACGAACTCAGGTGGAACGAGTTGGCGTACGACAGGAGATAACATGGCAGCGTGATCACGAAAACAGCCATGTGATGTTTTTGTGAAAAACCTTATGACGCCTTTAGACGTACGCCGACACAAAAAACAGCATAAAGCCAGGCAGCAATTGCTGAAGAAGCATGCCGTTTCATAAACCGGCATGCTTCTTTCTGTTCACAGACATTCTTTTTTATTGGTCTGCAGTAGTAATACAGTTTTCGGGTAAGGACCAGGGTGTACATTTTTTTAATTGTTGCAATATCGTTTGATCATTTTTTCATATAAAAGGAACCATAAACAGGCAAATTCCTGTATTATGTAAAATCGTTTAATGAGAATTATCAATATATACGCCGCTTAAACACACAACAATTAAAATTTTGTACACCCTGCTCTATATTTCCCGGGGAAATAAACATCTGGCAAGGAGTCCTCTAAAAATCGGGCATTGACAGATAAGATAACGGCAGATCCGATGAAACAGATCTGGAAAAAAATAAATCCGAATGAAGAAGACATATCCGGCAAATTTGAAGCATGATATATACCTGCACGGCTCATTGACATAAAGCATAAAATAAAGCGTGATCCATAATCAGGAAAGGTCTGATCTTATGCTTGACATGTACAACCCATATGGATTTAACAACGCGTACCTGCCGCCCAACTGCAATAAAATGCAGGCATACGGTCCCGGGAAGCAATACGGAGTGCAGGCGAACACTCCGGGCAGCGCATATGGAGTATATGGCATCCATCAGTACATCAACCCATATCTGAACGCAAATCAGTATCAGAACATGTATCAGAGTCCGTGCCCCTGCTCCGCACAAGGCCAGTACCATATGCCTGGGACCATATACGGAAGTGAGCGTCCGGCAATACAGGATTACGGACCGGCTCCGCTTGTCATCAACATCGAAGATGCAGCTTCGCAAAACAATACGTTCCGCAGCGCATTATGGACAGGGAAACATCTGCAGGTCACTCTAATGAGCATCATGCCCGGCGAGGACATCGGACTGGAAATGCATCCCGACGTGGATCAGTTCATCCGCATCGAGGACGGCAACGGGTTCGTAACGATGGGCGACAGCAGAGACATGCTGGATTTCCGCCGTTATGTAAGTGATGATCACATCATCGTGATACCTGCCGGCAAATGGCACAACCTTGTCAACATCGGGCGGGAGCCTCTGAAGCTGTATTCCATATACGCGCCTCCGCAGCATCCGCACGGCACGGTCCACCAGACAAAGGCAGAAGCCGAAGCCGCTGAGCGCAGTCATTGAGAACAGGCGCCGTTGCCCCCGTTTTGCTTCAGAATGTCAGATCAGCAGCGACAGCGTGCCCGCCGATATCATTACAAGGCCGATCAATGATCTGGGCGTGAGCTTCTCTTTCAGAATCAGGGAAGAGAACGCGATGGTGACAACTATGCTCATTTTGTCTATCGGCACCACCACGCTTGCAGGTCCGTCCTGCAGAGCCCTGTAATAGCACAGCCATGAACCGCCCGTGGCAAAACCGGACAGCACGAGGAACAGCATGCTCTTTGCATCTATATCCTTTATGGTATGCTGCTTCTTTGTTATAAAAACGATTACCCACGCCATGATAAGGACCACTATCGTTCTTATTGCCGTGCCAAGGTTCGACTCGACGCCCTGTATCCCGATTTTCCCGAGTATGGATGTCAGGCTGGCGAACACCGCAGCGCCGACGGCATAGATGAGCCAGAGATATCCGCCCTTTTTCGGTGCGGAGTCCGTATCCGCCGCCTCTTTCTTCTGGATCATCAGGTATGTGCCGGCGCCGATCAGCACGATAGCCGCAGCCTTGATCAGCGTTATGTCTTCCCCGAGGAAAATAAAGGCCATTATCATCGTCAGGATCGTACTTGACTTGTCGATGGGGGTAACCTTGTTGACGTCGCCGATCTGCAGGGCTTTGAAATAGCACAGCCACGATGCGCCTGTGGCAAGGCCGGACAATACAAGGAACAGGAGCGTGTAGCCGCTTATATCCGTGATCGTGGTGTGCGAGCCGGCAATAAAGACCATCAGCCATGAAAAAACGAGGACCACGATCGTTCTGACCGCCGTTGCCACATTCGAATCGGTATTCCTGATGCCGATCTTTGATAAGATTGCCGTCAGCCCTGCGAATATCGCTGAACCAAATGCAAAAACTATCCACATTTTTTGTGCACTTCCTTAATAAAATATTTCCTGCTTATGGTCCATAAACTGTCATAAAAGCCGTTATAATATGCGGAACAAACGAACGCCGGCGCTTGTGGACAGCACAAACACCGGCGCCTGCATATCATCCCGCGGAATTGCTCCAAAGACCGATGGGTCATGCCGTAAAAGACCGATGGATCATCCCACGGACCGCATCAATGATTACTGGGCGTACTTCATTATCGCTTCGACGATCTCCGGATACCTCCATCTGTAATACCTTCTGTCCAGCAACCCGAACAGTTCACCGTCGCCTATAAATGAGTGGTTGTCCCACCATATGCATGTTATTCCCCTTGCGGAAGCGGAAGCGATATAATACGCTGTAAAGTTGACCCTGTCCTGCAGATTGTTGTTTTTGTTCCTAGCCCCGAACTCGCCTATCACTACCGGGATGCCTTTGGAAACGAATTTGCTGTACAGCTCGGTCATAAAATAATCGATCTCGCTGGTACTTGACTGTTTGCCTATATCAAACGTGCTGACGCTGCCAGCCTCAAGAGCAAAGTTGTAAGGCGTATATGCATGGACCGATACTATGATCCTGTTGTCCGCAGTATCGTCCGGGATCCTGAAACCGTCAGCCAGCGCGCCGGCATACGAAGCCGCATAACCGGGGACCATGAGATAGCGGTCCTTGTTGTTGCCGCCGCTGGAACGTACGGTGTCGACGAAGACCTGGTTAAGCTCATTCAGGCACTCGACAGCATCCCTGCAATCCTGTTTTTTGAGATCCAGCCACCACTCATTGCTATGGCCGACCATACGAGGCTCGTTCAGCGATTCGAAAATCAAGTGGTGGTCATAATCTTTGAATCGTTCTGCAACCTGTGACCAGATACTTTTCACATATTTTTCGGACTGCTCCAGGTATTCCTTTGACGTATATATGTACTCCTTGCCCATGTCATGGTGGATATTGATGATGATATACATATCATGCTTAACGGCGTAATCGACGACTTCCTGTACCCTGTTCAGCCAGTCCTCGTCGATCTTGTAGTCATCGCCTGATACATGGTTATGCCATGACACCGGGATGCGTATGGTGTTGAAACCGGCATTCTTCACTGCTATGGCCACTGCCTCCGTAGTCTTGACGCCGACCCAAGCCTTTTCATAGTCCAGCTTATTGGAAAGTCCTGTTACATCCACAGCATCGAATGTGTTCCCGAGGTTCCACCCTGCCTTCATGTCCTTTACAAAAGCGAGGGCTTCGTTGTCGGGTATGGGCCGCTTTTCGATATTGATCTCAGGGATGATGATCCTGTTTTCATCTTCCTGTGCAGATGTATCTGCCGGCGTTTGATCCGCTGAAGCATCTCCGGCCTCCGCCGGCTGTCCTTCCCCGTTGTCTTCCGAACCCTCGTCTTCGTCCGGCAACTGCCCTTCCTCCGGTTCTGCCGGGGCAGGTACCGAATCCGCTTCGTCCGGCATTTCCGCAGACGCGCCCGGCGCGGATCCGTCCGCGTCCGTCGATGCCTGTCCGCCGGATTTTGCGCCACAACCTGCAAGTATTATGACCGCCAGCATAAAAACAGCAAGGCAGGCGGCGGTCGATCTCGCTTTTCGACTGACCATATTCTTTTTCCTCCTTTTCTGTCTTCCATACATCTACTCAATACATCTGCAATGACAAATATGCCGTACATACAAAATTTTACCGCATACCGCAGCCAGTTACAAGTAAATGGCCGTAAAACCCCGCCGCGCTGAGATATTTCCGGGACAGGATATCTGAGAAGTGTCGCGTTTGATCAGGAATGGGGACACTTCTCGGAAAGAGGAATGGGGACATTTCTCTGCAAGTGGGTATAAACAATGGGGACATTCCTCATCCATAGAGGAATGCTTCTTGCAGAGGAGTGTCCCCACACCTCGGAAAGAGGAGTGTCCCCTTTCCTCTTTCAGGGTGTCGAGGATTTGAGAACTTCTGACGGAGCAATGCCGAAATGCTCCTTGAATACCTTGCTGAAGTAGTATATGTCGGAAAACCCGCATTCGACCGCGACTTCCTTCACTTTGTACATTCCGCTGTTAAGCATGCTTTCAGCCTGGTTTAACCTTATCAGCGTCAGGTATTGCCTGAACGTCTGTCCGGTCTCCTGTTTGAAGAAATTTCCGAAGTAAAGCGGGCTGAGATTGACCATCTTTGCCATTTCTGTCACGGTAAGCGGTTCAAAGTAATGCTCTATCACATGCTGGAGCACCTTTTTTATACGTTTGTCATAGTTTCTCTGGTAACCGCTGTGGCAGATAAGCTGGTAGAACCGATGCAGGATCAGCATGAAAATCGCCCTCGCTTTCGCCATGTAGCCAGGGTCGCGTACGAGCCACGCCGCATTCAGTTCCTGGTAAAGGGCGATTATATCCTGCCGTACACCGATATGCGACACTGTCTTGAAAGGAAGTACCATTTCCCTGCCGGTAAGGTCATAAATATACCCGTTGACACTGTAGCAATCCATCAGGTCGTCAGGGACCGCGACCGCCGACTCGCGGCAGCCCTTCCGGACGCAAATGAGATCACCTGCGCGCACCGTGTAGCAAACGCCGTCTATAGTGTATTCAGCCTTCCCTGCGACGACATATGTCAGGTCGACAAAACTGTTGAGACGCTCCTCTATGATCCAGGAAGGCGTACAAATCCTGTGGTTGTAATAGTGTATATCGACTACTATTTTATTGAATTCCTGTTCGGTCATACCGATCACCACAAACTGATTATATCATCGTACAAGTAAAAGTACAAATGTACCCATGATTATTACAAATTTTGTTTGCTTCTCAATTGTTTGCCTCCGCAGTTCTGCTACACTATGTATGAATTGCATTGAATATGCTTGATTTCACGTTAGATTTTTATATAAATTCAACAAACTTGTTTACATATTTAACTATAAACGGAATTACTTTGATTCTTACCGGGCAACGATAATTTCCAACTTGCGAAGATATCTTTGACGTCAGTCTGATTGCATCATATTAAGACATACACATTACTAATCCTAAAAGGAGGGAGTATGCCTTGAGCAGTAAGTCCGCAGTACAGCAGTCTCCGCGGTCTGCATCAAAGTTTGGCAGTTATCTTCGCCGCACCTGGCCGCTCTATGTGATGTTGGTTTTTCCAATTGCATTTTTCGTCATTTTCAGGTATCTTCCCATGACGAATATCGTTATGGCTTTCAAGGACTACAACATGTTCAAAGGCGTATGGCAGTCCGACTGGGCTGGCTTCAAATGGTTCGAGAAAGCATTCGCATCAAAGGATTTCTGGAGATCTCTGAGAAATACGATCATGCTGAACTTCCTCGATTTGCTCATGGGCTTCCCCGCACCGATCATACTTGCGATACTGCTCAACGAGGTAGTTTTCTACCGGTTCAAACGCGTTACGCAAACCATCGTATATCTTCCCCACTTCCTATCATGGATAATCATCAGCGGTATGGCATTCCAGCTGCTTGCGCCGGTTTCGGGCGTAATCAATCAGTTCCTTGCAAAGTTGGGAGCAGGCCCTGTCGAATTCCTTGGCGATAAGAAACTCTGGGTATGCACTTATGTGGTATTGGGACTCTGGAAAGAAGTCGGCTGGAATGCGATCATTTATCTGGCCGCGATCTCCGGCATCAACACGGAACTCTATGAAGCCGCCGAGATAGACGGCGCCGGAAGATTCCGCAAAATATGGCATGTCACTCTGCCCGGGATCCGCTCGACCATAATAGTTCTTCTCGTTATGAACCTTGGCCGTATCCTCGGCATTGAATTCGACCGCCCATATTCGCTGCAGAACACATCCGTCATGGATGTAGCCGACGTCATAAGCACCTATGTATACCGCGTAGGTATCAGGGGACTGCAGTTTTCGCTCACTGCCGCAGTCGGTCTGTTCCAGTCGGTCGTCTGCGTCATATTCCTGCTGACGGCAAATGCAATCGCGAAAAAATTCGGCGAACGCGGGATCTGGTAAAGGAGGGAATATAGATGGACACTGCCCGGAATACACAATTTGCAGAGATTTCGATGGTAAGTGAAAAACGCCGCCGCACCAGGAGATTAAAAACGGGCGATTGTGTAATTGCTGCGATCTGTGTTTTTCTTATCATCATTTATCTTGCGCCGTTTCTGAATATCATAGCACGTTCACTCAGTTCGCCGAATGCACTGGTCAATAACAGGGTCTCGTTCTGGCCGGTGGACTTCACGCCGGATTCCTACGTATATGTTTTTTCCGATGCCGCATTTTCACGTTCACTGGTATTTACAGCGATACTGACCGTGATCTGCACGATCGTCTCAATGACCATGACAGTATTCGCCGCCTACCCTCTCGTATATGATCTCAAAGGCGGCAGATTCATAAATCTCATGATCATTTTTACTATGTATTTCAGTGCAGGCACCATTCCCAACTATCTGCTGATGAAGCAGCTCCATCTGCTGGATAACCCTCTTGTGCTCATACTTCCGAACTGTCTGAGCGTATTCAACATGATCATACTCCGGAGCTTCTTCTTCAACATACCGGACAGCCTGCGCGAATCAGCCGAACTGGACGGAGCGGGTCCGGTCAGGATACTTATGAATATATACCTGCCGCTGTCCGGTCCTGTGCTGGCAACACTTGCACTGTTCTATGCCGTCGGACGCTGGAACGGTTTTTCCGATGCGCTGATGTACATCACCGATATAAAATATCAGCCTATACAGCTAAAGCTCTGGCAGATCATCAACAACAGGCAGTCTATCGAGATCGCTTCCCAGGAAGGGTTCGCCACCCCCGCGGCAAGCGAAGGGCTGAAGGCAGCCTCAGTCATGTTTGCGACAGTTCCGATCCTGGTCGTGTACCCGTGGCTGCAGCGCTATTTCATAGCCGGCGTTACGATCGGGGCTGTGAAAGGCTGATCTGGCAACCAAAGGCGAAAAACCGCCTTGGATATAAAAATTAAGGGAGGTACTTCATCATGAAAAAAGTATTGGTTCTGCTGCTGGCATTTGCTATGCTGCTGACCGCCGCCGCCTGCGGCAGCAAGACCGAATCGGGAAATGCTGTACCTG
Organism: Clostridiales bacterium; assembly: GCA_035361135.1. GTDB lineage: Bacteria > Bacillota > Clostridia > Acetivibrionales > DTU013 > DTU013. The sequence goes on from DAOSCC010000031.1 coordinate 9,832, forward strand.
CGCCGTCATCAGGCAGTGACACATCGGCGCAGACAAGCAGTGACAAGCCGGCAGATACGAAACCTGAAAGGACAAAAATCAGGGTCGAGGTATTTGATCGCGGCACTGACGGTGGAAAGACCGACCCCACCAACAACTACTGGACAGACTGGATAAAAGCAAAGGTACTGGAAGACGAAAATATCGAAGTTGAGTTCGTCGCAGTATCCCGTTATGAAGAGACTGATATGCTCAACAACCTTATGGCCAGCGGAACAGCGCCGGATGTCTGCTATACTTACAGCGGAGACCTGATTGCGCTGTACCGTGACCAGGGCGGTCTGACCAACCTCGTACCGTACATGGATCTGCTGAAAGATCTTGATGTGCTGCTGGGAGAAGACACATCACTTCCCGGACGCCGCCTGATCGAACGCAACAGGGTCCTTGAAACAGGAGAGATCCACTCTGTACCCGCACGCCGTATGAACGTTGCAGGTGCAAACACATTCATCCGCAAAGACTGGCTGGACAAACTGGGACTTCCCATACCGAACACCCGCCAGGAATGGACCGACGCACTCAGGGCATTCAAGAACAATGCCGACAAGCTCGGAGTGGATGTAATACCGTTTACCATGACGCCTGATATTCGCTGGCGCGCAGGCAACCTGATAGACTCGTTCATAGATCCCAACATTTCACCGAAGGACCGTTGGATCAATACTGTTGTAGACAGGAATTTCCTGCTGCCTGGCGTAAAGGAAGGTTACAGGTACCTCAACATGATGTACCTGGAAGGCCTGATCGACCCCGAGTTCTACCTGTATAAGGACGACGTGAAGAATGAAGAACTGATCAAGGCAGGACGCGTTGGTTCGTTCATCCACAACTGGGACCAGGCATTCCGCAATTCTCCGAGCCTCCTGGACGGCCTCAGGGAGAACGTGCCCGACGGCGAATATGTTGCCTGCGACCCGTTCGAAAATGCCGCCGGCAAGAAATATAAGATGAAGTATAACGCTGCAGGGCTCTTCGTATTCATTCCTGCGTCGAGCAAAGTGCCCGAAGCAGCCGTACGTTACATCAACTGGCTTGCAAAACCGGAAATATACAGGTTCCTGCAGTTTGGCGAAGAAGGCAAGAACCACAAGATAGTTAACGGCTTGCCGGCAACCATCCCTGCAACCGGACCGACGATCCAGAACTCAGTGAACAACATCGATTATACCCTCAATATGAACGGTATCTGGCTCGGCGACGAAGAAACCACTGCAAAAGCTATAGCCAACGGATATACATGTGATCCCAAGTATATCATCGACGCCATGACATGCGCGATGAATGACGCTGAAGCAGGTCTGGTCGTTCCCGTCACGCTGTCGGTAGCAGGTCCGTATACTGAAGACCTTACGGCCAAAGGTGAAGAGGGTACCTGCAACGCAGTCAGGGCTCCCGCAGGACAGTTTGACGCGATCTGGGATGCATTTATAGCTGACTGGCGTGCTTCCGGCGCTGACGAGATCATCGCAGAGCGCGCAGCTAAATACGTAGATCCCTTCTGATGAATGATTGGCAGATATCAGATAGTTCAATCAGGGCATCTGGAAGAGGCCCGGACCGCATGATCGTCCGGGCCTCTTCTTTATATCTGCATCGGTTTTGCCGCCTAAGCGTTTTACAGCATCAGGCGGTAAATGTTTGCCACGTCTTCCTCGTTCAGCCTGACAAAACCGCCTATGGCCCCGCTGCCTCCATTTCCGTAGCACGCTTTGTGCGCCATCTTCCCGATATCTTCTTCCTTTGCGCCAAGCTCTGCGAAATTCGACGGCATCCCGATGGATTTAAGGAACCTCTTCAATGCTTCTATACCTGCCCTGGCGGTATTTTCAGGATTTTTGAAATCCATCTGGCATCCCCACACGCGTACAGCCAACTGTGCCAGCCTGTTTACACCGCCGCGCTCCAGGATGTACGTCATCCACGCCGGAAATACCACTGCAAGGCCTGCTCCGTGCGGAACATCATAGAGCGCGGACAATTCATGCTCCATGCCATGGCTTGCCCAGTCCTGCGACCTTCCGACTCCGCATGAATTGTTGTGCGCCATCATGCCTGCCCACATCAAATTCGCCTGGGCGTCATAATCGGCAGGATCCTTCACAGCTTTCGGTCCTTCATTGATTATTGCCAGCAGCAGTCCTTCTATCATCCTGTCAGTGACCTCGACATTGCTTGTCCTGGTGAAGTAGCGCTCAAACAGGTGCGCCATCATATCAGTGATCCCGCATGCGACCTGGTACGGCGGCAAAGTCTGAGTCAGCGCCGGATTCAGAATGGAAAACACGGGCCTTAAGGCTTCTCCGGCCGCTCCGCGTTTGTACATTCCATTCTCGTTGGTTATAACTGAATTCGGCGAGCCTTCGCTGCCCGCGGCAGAAATAGTCAGTATCGTACCTATCGGCAGCGCCTCTGTAACGGGCCTGCCCTTGTAAAAGTCCCAGAAATCGCCGTCATAAGGAACACCTGCCGCTATTGCCTTGGCAGAGTCGATAACGCTGCCGCCGCCGACAGCCAGAATGAAATCAACTTTCTCTTTCCTGCAAAGGTCGATACCCTTGTAGACAAGCCCGGCCCTCGGGTTGGGCTGTACGCCGCCAAGCTCCGTGTAACTCAGTCCTTCCCGTTCGAGGGAAGCCTTCACCCTGTCGATAAGGCCCGACCGTACCGCCGAACCCCCTCCGTAATGGATGAGCACCCTGCTTCCGCCGAATCGTTTCACATATTTGCCGGTCTCATTCTCCTGGTCTTTACCAAACACGAAATACGTAGGGCTGTAAAATGTAAAGTTGTCCATATCTATCCTCCTTGTATAAGGTATGGTGACACTCCCCGGCAAGATACGCTGAGGAATGTCATCATCCGCTTTTATGGCCGTTTTCAAGCACGAACCTGTAAATGACTTTGGCCACGCCGTCTTCATCATTGGAAGCCGTCACGTAATCAGCCCTTTCCTTCACACCTTCGGCGGCGTTCCCCATGGCGACGCCAAGTCCCGCATATTCTATCATCGACAGGTCATTGAACCCGTCTCCGATAGCGATCATCTCCTCCCGGCGGATACCATACCGCCTGCCAATGAACTCCAGGGCAACGGCTTTTGATACGCTGCTGCTGAAGAATTCGAGAAAATGCGGCTGTGACGTGCAATATGTCACACTGTCATTCACTATACCTTTTATACCCATTTTGAAGGCTTCTATTCTGTCAACATCGTCGATCCATATTATTTTTGTTATACCCTGGTCCAGTATCCTGTCTGCATCGGAAAAAACGACGGGTTCATTGCCCGAAAGTTTTTTATAGTCGTCGGTGCGGTCATTGATTTTATTGACATAGAGCTCATTATTGGACCAGGCTATGATCGTGGTATCCATTTCCCGGCCAAGCCTGAGCACCTGTTCGGCATCCCGCCTCAACAGCCTCTCTTCGAACAGTATCCCGCCGGTCGCCGCATCGACGATCATCGCGCCATTGTATGTGATTATCGGCGCATCGAGCTTAAGCTCGTCAATAAAATCCCGTACTCCCTGGATGGGTCTCCCCGTGCTTATTGTGACCATGACCCCGGCATCCCTGCACCTCCTGATGGCCTCGACCGTCTCCGGCGTCATGATCCCGGCGCTGTTTATCAGCGTCCCGTCGATATCCAAAGTGATAAGTTTGTATTTCATAGATCCTCCTTCATCCTCTTTTTCATTTCATCGGGCAACAGATCCCTTAGGTAGTTCCTGTGCCGTACTTGCCTGTCCAGCCATGCTTTGCTGATGCTTTCTTCGAGGCTTTCGATCTCTTTCTTCAGATCGCCGGCGGACAATACGGAGCAGCCGGCGCCCAGGATTATTATCTGCTGCAGGTTGTCCGACGTCGCGACAGTGATGTCGTACTTCTTATGATTGTCATGGGTGAATTTCTCTATATATTCGTCGGCTGTCTGCGCTTCCTTTGTAAACACAACATGTACATTATCATAATCGAATACGTCTTCATGGTTCCTTTGGACGCGGTATGCGTCGAATACCGTTATGACATGGCATTTCCGCATGCCCTGGTATTTGCTCAGGAGATCCAGCAGTCTGGTCCTGGCGCTGTCCATGTTGTCTTTAGCGATATCCTTAAGTTCCGGCCATGCAAATATTATATTATACCCGTCAACAAGCAGGTACTTTTCCCGCTCTTCCTGTACCGCTGATACATCGGGCGCTTTCCCGGCATCCGGGTTTCCCTTGTCCGGCACATTATCAGGCTCATCGCCTTCCGGCTCGCTTAAAGGCGCACCTTTGCGCGGTTCATCTCCGTTGCGTCCCGAATAATAAGTATTCTTATGTTTCTTCCATGAAGACCTCTTACCCTGGTTGGCAAAAGATGTTTGTGCCAGTATCCTGTCCACTTCATCCGTCGTCAGCCACTTCTCCGGGATGGATCCAGTCCGTGTCTCATCTTCTTCCCCGTCTGCAGCCTCATCTGCAGCGGCTCTTTTGAAATAACTCTCCACGTGCATGTAGTTCCTGACTT
>DAOSCC010000032.1:0-14315 GCA_035361135.1 Clostridiales bacterium
CTGGTAGCGCCCGCTGTAGCGCGAAGCCACGGGCACCGGATACCGGCCCGGCTCTGGCCAAACACAGCGCCGGGACACGGCCAGGCAGTGACGGAAGCTGAACACGGTACCGGGTTTATTCTAAACAGCCTCGAGCAGCTGGTACTGCGCCGTATAAAGCTTGCAGTACGCGCCTTTCTTCTCCATCAGCTCTCCATGCGTGCCCTGCTCGATTATCATCCCGTTGTCTATATACATTATCCTGTCTGCATTCTTGATCGTGGAAAGCCTGTGGGCTATTATGAACGACGTCCGCCCTTTCAGAAGCCTCTGAAGCCCTGCCTGCAGAGCCATCTCAGTTTTGGTGTCGATGCTCGAAGTGGCCTCGTCGAGGATCAGTATCCTCGGGTCGGCAAGCAGCGCCCTCGCAAATGAGATCAGCTGCCTCTGCCCAACGGACAGCCTTGACCCTCTTTCATTGACTTCTGTCTTATAACCATCCGGCAGCGTCATTATGAAATCGTGTGCACAGACGGCTTTGGCGGCGGCAATGGCTTCCTCGTCCGTCGCGTCGAGCCTGCTGTATTTAATGTTGTCCATTATTGTGCCCGAGAATATGAACGTATCCTGCAGCATTACGCCCATCTGCTTCCTCAGCGACTCAAGCGTTACGCTTTTTACATCCATGCCGTCGATCATTACGCTTCCTTCCCGCACATCGTAGAACCGGCTTACCAGGCTGACGATGGTCGATTTGCCCGCTCCCGTGGGCCCTACCAGCGCAACAGTCTCACCGGGCCTGACGCTGAAGCTCACATGGTCCAGGATGACCTCATCCTTTTCGTAGCAGAACACAACATCCTTAAATTCCACCGCTCCCTTTATCTGCGGCATCTCAACAGCACCCGGCAGGTCTGCCACCGAGGGTTTCTCGTCGATGGTCTCGAATATCCTTTCAAGGTATGCGACTGCGTTTATAATGGAATTGTAGAAGTTGCCCAGGTTGCTGATAGGTTCCCAGAACCGCCACACGTAGCTTGTGAAAGCGATTATGATACCCGTGGTGATCCCGCCGGTCCCGAGCCAGTGAATACCTGCGAAAAATATTGCGCTGACGCTTGTCACAGATATAATGTCTATCATCGGCCACATCAGGAACTGTATCTTGATGGCTTCGATCCACGACTTCCTGTATTCGCTGTTTTGACCGAGGAAGATGTTCATGTTTTCATCCTCCCTGGCAAAAGACTGGGTCACTTTCATGCCGCAGATGCTTTCATGTATGTATGCGTTCATGTTCGACTGTTTCCTGCTGACTTTCTGCCATGCCTTACGCTGGGCATTTTTGATCAGTAGCGTGATGGCTGCCAGTACCGGAAGCCCGGTAAAACAGACAAGCGCCAACTTCACATTAAGGACAAGCAGGAAGACTATTATCGCAACAAGGGTAAAAGCGTCCGTAATAACGTTGATAATTCCGTTTGAAAGCAGGTCGCTGAGAGAATTGACATAGTTAACGACCCTTACCAGTATCTTTCCGTGCGGCCTGCTGTCATAATAGTCGAAGGGCAGTTTCTGGATATGCCTGAAGATATCGTCCCTTATGTTGTAAATAACGCTCTGCCCTATATACGACATCGTCCTTATCCTGTACTTCATGCATATCGTGTTGAATACAAGTATTACAAAATATATCAGGGCAAGTACGAACAGTCCGGCTATATTCCCGGAAGGTATCATCTCGTCGATGGAGACCTTGACCAGGTACGGCCCCAGCAGCGCGAGCAAACTTGAAACGATCATCAGCATCACGGTAAAAGCCACCTTGCCTCTGTAAGGCTTCAGGTATCCCAGCAGTCTTTTCAGTTGCTTCGAATCAAATTTCGCTTCAAGTTCTTCATCTATGTCAAACTTGTTCCTTGCCATCTATTCGTTCACCACCTTGTCAAAATCGCCGTACTGGTTTATGAATATGTTGTAATAGCGGCCCCTCATCGCCAGGAGTTCTTCGTGCGTGCCTCTCTCGACTATCCTGCCGCCTTCGAGCACCAGGATGAGATCGGCATGTTTCACAGACGAGATCCTGTGGGCGATTATGAATGTAGTCCTGTTTTTGCAGAATTCCTTGAGGTTCTGCTGTATCTGATGCTCCGTTTCGATGTCCACGCTTGATGTGGTATCGTCAAGTATTATTATCGGCGCTTCCTTCACGATCGCGCGCGCCAGCGCTATCCTTTGCTTCTGGCCTCCGGACAGGCCCACTCCCCTTTCTCCGATTATCGTGTCATAACCTTCCGGGAATTCCGTTATAAACTCATGGGCACAGGCAAGTTCCGCAGCCCACTGGACCTTTTCGACCGGAACGTCGGATGCGCCGTAAGCGATGTTTCCCTCAATGGTCTCGGAAAACAGGAATATATCCTGCATCGCAACCGCTATGTTGTCCCTGAGGGTCCTGACATCATAGTCCTTTACATCCCTTCCGTCTATGAGCACAGTACCGCGGGTACAGTCATAGAATCTCGAAATAAGGCTCACGAGCGTTGACTTTCCGGACCCTGTCGGTCCGACTATGGCCACAGTCTGGCCCGGATTCGCGCAGAAGCTTATATCTTCCAGTACGGGCTCCTTTCCGTATCTGAAGCTCACATCCCTGAATTCCACACGTCCTTCAAGCTTTTTAGAGACGGCCCCCTCTTTGCTCCTGATCTTTGGCTCCCTGTTGAGGAGCGTCATGACTTTTTCCGCGGAAGTGGCAAATCTCTGCGTATCGTTGATCAGCCAGCCTATCATCCTCATCGGGTTGTTCAGCGCCCAGAGGAAACTGTTGAAAGTGACGAGTTCTCCCAGGGTGATGTTTCCGTTGATCACAAGGATACCGCCCGCCAGGATGATTATGACCGAGAGGAATCCTGCCACCGCATCCATCACAGGGAGATATTTCTCCCATATCTTCGAAGCATCCAGGTTGCAGTCCCTGAAACCGGCATTCTCCCTTGAAAATTTATAGATTTCGTAGTCTTCCTGTGCAAATGCCTTTACGACCCTGTTCCCGCTGATATTTTCCTGGACCACCGAATTGAGCCTGGAGAACTGTTCCCTTATCGCGGAAAATGCAGGCTTGACAGTGCTTGAAAGCCTCACAGCGAGAATGCCTGTTATCGGAGTGATAGCAAGAAGGATAAGGGTGAATGTGGTATTTATGGTAAACAGCACGATCAGCACCAGGATCAGTGTAACAGCATGCATGAAAACAGAATATATGACATAGGCGGTGAAATGCCTGACCGCGTCAAGGTCGCCGGTTATCCTGGCCATTATGTCGCCGGTCTTCGTACGGTCGAAAAAGTCGAAATCCAGTTCCTGTATCTTCCTGAAGACATCTCTCCTGGCATTGTACACCACATTCTGTGAAATGTTCTCGAACATGTAGAGGTACGTATACCTGAAAATGGCCCTCAGGACTGTGTTGCCCACCATGATAAGAACCAGGGTAAGCAGCCTGTCGGTCTGGCCCTTTCCAATAACATCGTCAACTATGATCCCCTGTACGAATGGGTTGATCAGGTTCAGCAAATTCACTGCAAATACAAGTCCGAGGGCGACAAAGAAAAGGAACCTGTACTTCCTCATCAGTCCCCAGACCCATTTGAATTCTCTCATGTAAATCAACTGCCTTTTTCTATCTCGTGTTGGATCGTTTCCAACAATAATTATCAACGATTTGCTTTGACAAGAAAATGTACATTTCTGCCTTTGTGATGTATAATCTTATAATGACGTATTACGACGGCCAATTTACATTGCAGGTTTTGTCAAAGGTTGGATGATCTATGTGTGATCTTGGCATTAAGCCGGAAAATTTCAACCCGCAGGTGTATTTTACTTTTAAAGGCAGATACGAAGAAAACCATGTGACCAAAGTACATTCCCATGATTTCGTCACGATGATCTATGTAATGTCCGGGAACTGCACGTACACCATCAACGGAGCTTCATACCGCGTAAGGAAGGGAGATATGCTCGTTTTTAACGCCAACGTGACACACGGCAAAAACGTCGGCGCCGGAGAAGAAATAATGGAACTGCATGTTGGACTCGGGAATATATGTATCGACGGATTGCCCCGCAACCACCTGGTGGCTTCCGATGCGCCTCCCGTTTATCACCTGCAGGATTATGAGCAGCAATTCATCAACTGCTGCAGCGATATCTGCACTGAGCAGGAAAACAACCTGCCCGGATGCGAACTGATGATAAAAGTGCACGTAATGAGGATGATGGTGCTTTTCATGAAAGCCACGAAAACGGGCATCCATCGCAGTGCAAACACGCTTTCGGGCATCGATTCCTCCGATAAGGCAGTGATCGTTAATACCCTCATGAAATATATGAACGAGAACTACATGCGCCAGATATCGCTCGAAACGATCTCGAAAAAAATCTACCTTAGTCCTGCCTACATTTCGAAGGTATTCAAGGATGAGACCGGCGAGACTCCGATAAATTATCTTATAAAAATACGTCTCGCCAAAGCGCGGGAAATGCTGATGGCAGGCGGCCGGTCCGTCAAGTCCATCGCCCGGGCCGTCGGCTACGACGATGCATACTACTTCAGCAAGCTGTATAAGAAATATCACGGCGTCGCCCCGTCGAAGGTGTTAAAGGAAAGGGGACACTCCGGTCTTTATTCCACCCAGTGCAATGGTTCGAAGTAATCCGTGTAGACTCCGTAAGCGCCATTGTCCCTTACCTTGACATACTCATTATAGTCGTTTACAGTATGTACAAATACAGGAATGCCCAAATCAGAGAATTTTTTCAGCGAATCGGTTTTTGCCCGGCTTTGAGACATCGTCAGCCCGAATAATGGCTGTTCACTGCAGAATTCAAAAACATCGTCCCCGATAGTTTCGATCCTGTAAAGTGTCAGGATAATATGTTCATAACCAAGGTTTTTGACCGGCTCGTACTCATCAAGGGAGTATATCTGAGGAATGATCTTCTTGCTCGCTTCGGGATAATTATTCCTGATATACCCCAGTACCTCGACATTGTTTTCCTTTATGTCAGTGATGATATATGCATCATCATGCATTTCGAGCCACAGCTCAAGTTTATCCAGATCCATGAACTCAAGGCCCAGGATGCCCGTCCTTTTTTTGAAGTCTTCATATCCATACTCTTCGGTGGAATACTTGATCCCGGCAAACCAGTTGGCGTTGCCCCAATCATGTATGAATACCGGAATACCGTCGGAAGTGAGACTTATATCCATTTCTATATACCGAAAGCCTTCTTCATATGACTTGTTAAGCGCTTGCAGGGAATTAGTCATACGGATGCCGTAAATGTCGCCTCCTGCATGGGCTACAAGCCTGGGCGCCGCCGGGGTTATAACAGCAGGGTTGCTGCCATGCTGTTCATCGCTGATGCCATATTTATTATCGGCAATATCTTGCTCGTTGTCACTGCCCTTATGTTGACCGGTATCTTCATCGTTCGGAAAATTTCCTGTATTGTCGGTATTCAATGCTGATATACTGTTTCCTGTCCTCTGCAGCACATAATCGACAGTCCCGTGCAGCTTTCCCGGATCCTGATCCTGCGCTTCTGCCTGTATCTCCACACCGGCTTGCACCTGGGCCCCGGCCTGTTCCTGGCCGGGATCATGGTCCTGCGCCTGATTCTGCTGTTGTATCTGGCTATTATCCGGGTTTTGAAACGTATATGAGACTGTTCTCATGCATGCAGTCAACAAGAAAAAAACATTTACGGTTAAAAGGACCAGTAAAGCCTTCCCCCGTCTCATTCTCCACTCACCCCAACCTTAGCGCTTTCAAGGCAAACATATATTTTAAGCTTACCCTTTGCGTTTCGTATCGTCAATATTTTATGCTTGACTGAAAATATAATAAGAAGTATTTTTGTAACGATATGGTATAATATCCTTTACATGAATATATTGGGAGAGTAGGGTCAAGTGAGCATAACAGAGGCGCAGTTAAAAGCTTTCTGTTCAGGTACATCATCCCCTCTTTCCTTTTACCGGCTGTTGTTCTCGTGCTGATCATGGGGATAAAAGTGATCCCTGATGTAATATTGGTATTTATCAATATGATTGTCCTGGTTCTGCTCGTATTCAAGATGTCAAAAAAAGAGCTCCCGTTCTGCAGGAGCTTTCAGCACACAGTTGATGGGAACACCGGGGGAGTGGTATTCCTGTCATTCTTCCTGATAGCATTTATGGCGGGGATCCACTTCGCGCTGTCATTTGCCCCGCCTTTTGGTGTGATTGCAAATATCGCCGTTTCAGTGCTTCTCAGTGTTTTATTGTGGAGAAGCTGCTTCAGGATCTCGTGGAAGGATGTAGAATATTAAAAAGTACATTGCGTACTGGAAAATCAGTTGCGCACTGCATCACTTTTGCGGCAGGAGCCCGATGATATAGTTGGTAAGCTCCTTCGCTGCTTTTTCATGGGCATGTTTGCCCGGGTGGGATCTCGATCCCATTGTTTCGTTTGTAGTGTTGGGAAGCTGGAATATGGACACCTTCCTGTCTCCGGTGCTGCGGATATATGTATCGGCCGCCCGGTAGATCGACGGCATCAGGGGTGCGCCGAACATTCCGTAAGCCCACACTATATGCGCGTTTTTATTGTACTTTCTCAGTTTCCCGAGGAAACCTGCAGCCGCGTTTTCAAATGCCGCCAGATCTTCCTCATTGAATGTGCCGTCCTCATTCAGCCTCTGCTTATGCCGGGCTCCGCTTGCCTCATCGACCCATTCCGGTGTGCTGAACGCATTAGCATCGTTAGTTCCAAGGTTGACAACTATCACATCCGGCTGCCATTCGTCAAAATCGTTCTGCCCAAATGCATCCGCCACAGCACAGTTCTCTTTCGGCAATATTCCGCAGATCTGCTCATAGTAACGGGGTATGCTGCAGTTCGGATTATTGTCCCAGCCGGTCAGGACGCCCCATCCGCTTTGGGAAACGACCCTGTAGTCCGCATTCAGCGCTTTTGCCGTCAGATAGGTGTAATTGTCCGCCGCGCTGAACCACATGGGGATCCAGTCCTGTTCGCATGATGCCCCGACAGTCCCTTCCCCTGATGTTATGCTGTCGCCTATGAACTCGATTTTGTACGGCCTGTCCTCAACGGGAAGGAATTCCCCGTCAAATCTCACAGAATGTATATGTACCAGGCATCCTTTGTCAAAGCTCATTGGCTGGACATCCTTCATTATTCGCACATTCTTTGCGGCGCCCGCGTTCATCCCTCTGAATACGCATAACCAATGTCTTCCCGCAGTCACCATCTGCCTTGCTACAGGATATGAGTTGATGAGTATGCTTATCCACGGCTCATACACGTCATAGTCCGTCTCGACCTCGATCCACAGTTCCGAACCTTTGACATTGAACTCGACGCCGCTTCCGGTCCAGAAAAGCGTTAACGGTGAAAGGCGCCCGGTCATGCGCCCGTGGACCTTCATGTTTCGGATATCAGATAATGAATAGATCTTCAGATTGCTGTTTTCTTTCATTTGAACACCACCCTAACTATTGGTTATCTCATATGTCCTGTGTTCATTCAGGAAAAGGAACTCTTCATCTTTTAAGTCAAATCTGTCGCTTAATAATATTTATAAGGCATAACTGCAGTCACTTATGATACGTCTCACCGTTGATGATCTTGAATGCCCGGTATATCTGCTCGAGCAATATAAGGCGGGTCAGTTGATGAGGAAATGTCATGTCAGACAGGGACAGCCTCACGTTAGCTTTTCTTATAAGTTCAGGAGCAAGTCCCAGGGAACCCCCTATAACAAAGGTAATACTGGAGTTCCCGCTTATCATACAGTTTTTCAGCACCTTTGCAAACTCTTCGGAACTCTTTTTTGCACCCTTTACGTCCAGGACTATGAGGTAATCTCCGTCCTTCACTTTGCCAAGAACTCTGGATGCTTCCCTGCTTTTGATCTGTTCCTCCCGGGCTGCGCTTAAATCATCAGGCGCCGGTTCATCCGCTGCTTCAATGATCCTGAGATCGCAGAACCGGGACAGGCGTTTTGAATACTCCTCAATGCCTTCCTTCAAATAGTGTTCTTTGATCTTTCCGACTGCTATGATGGTAACCTTCATATGATTTTTCCACGTAAACTTTCTTATTTATAATCTATCCAAAAACCATCTTTTACACGGCACTTTCCCTGTGAATCTTCCAAACAGCCAGACTGTTCTCAATGTCACCGGGCCAGCCTGCCTGTTTCCGCAAAAAAATACTTCATAATTCCGTTATTTCGCAGGACTGTCCCCAATAAATCCTGATTTCCAGGAGCAAGCCCAATTCTGCAGAACCGTCCCCCAGTTTTGCAGAACTGTCCTCCAAAACCGTGCCGTCAGATCTCGATCACTCTGCTTGCGCGGTCACGGAGGGCTACGTCAAGCGTGATGTCAGCGCCGGCATTTACGCACTTCTCACACAGTACGCTGCGTACAGTCTGGTAGGCCAGTTCCGGGAAGTTGTTCTCCTTGCTCAGGTGCCCGAGCAGGAACTTTTTTGTGCCGCGCTCCGCCATATAGGCAACTACTTCGCCGGCGGCGTCATTGGAAAGATGGCCGTGCTTGCCTGCGATGCGCTGTTTCAGCGGCCACGGATAAGGCCCCATTTTAAGCATTTCCAGGTCATGGTTGGATTCCAGCAGCAACAGGTCGCTGTCCTCGAAATTGCGGAGCAGATCCATGCTGATATGGCCGATATCGGTAGCAATGGTAGCTTTCCTGCCCGCTGAAGAAAAGCTGTAGCCCACCGGCTCATTGGCATCGTGCGGTATCGGGAACGGGGTAATGGTAATGTCCCCTATTTCAAAAGGCACATATGAAGAGAATATTTTTTTATTACACTCACGGACAGGGCCGATCATCTGATCCATCGCTTCCCATGTGCCCCGGCTCGCATATATGGGCAGGTCGTACTTTCGCGACAGGACGCCTGCGCCCCTGATATGATCGATGTGTTCGTGGGATACTAAAATGGCGCTGATTTCCGACAGTGATTCTCCTATCGAACACATCGCCCCGGCTATCTTTTTACCGCTCAATCCCGCTTCGACGAGCAGCTTCGTTCTCTCTGCCGCTATGAATACGGCATTGCCGCTGCTGCCGCTGAATAAACTGCAAATTTTCATCCCTGTATCACCGTAATAAAGCACTGCAGCCCAAAGTGCTGCTTTTCTTCAGTAATGACGCCAATATAGTTATTCTTCAATCCTTACGATATCTGCCCCGAGGCTCTGAAGCTTTACGACGAAGTTTTCATAACCCCGGTCTATGTACTTTACATCGCTTACCTCTGTCCTTCCCTCAGCAGCGAGGCCTGCAAGCACGACCGCTGCCCCGGCCCGCAGGTCGATGGCATTGACCTGGGCGCCCGTTAACGTCACGGGACCTTCAATAATAGCCATGCCGCCGTTTGCGCGTATCTTCGCACCCATCCTGCGCAGCTCGTCCACGTACTGGAACCTTTGCGGCCATATGCTTTCCGTAATGGTGCTGTTCCCGTCCGCGAGACACAGTAGTACGGTTACCGGCGGATGGAGATCGGTCGCAAAACCAGGATAGGGAAGCGTTTTTATATTCACCTTCCGGATAGTGCCGTTGCCGCCCGTCACCCTTATCCAGTCATCTCCCTCTTCAACATTGATGTTCATTTCCTGAAGCTTCGCCGAGAGGGATTCCAGATGCTTCGGTATGACATTCCTTACGGTCACGTCGCCGTCGGTGGCGGCTGATGCTATCATAAACGTTCCCGCCTCGATCATATCCGGTATTATGGAGTGGACGTTGCCGCCTTTAAGGGACTTTACTCCTCTTATCTTTATGACATCGGTACCTGCGCCCTTTATATCCGCTCCGGCAGCATTGAGGAAATTGGCCGTATCCACTATATGAGGTTCCTTTGCGGCATTTTCGATAACAGTGGTACCTTCGGCCATGACTGCCGCCAGCATGAGATTGATCGTCGCTCCGACACTGATAACGTCAAGGTATATCTGGTTCCCTGTCAGTTTCTCGGCAGAAAGTTTTATCATTCCATTTTCAATGACGACCTTCGCACCTAAAGCCTCAAAACCTTTTATATGCTGATCTATCGGCCTGTGACCGAAATCGCAGCCGCCGGGCAAAGCTACTTCCGCTTTTCCGAAACGGCCGAGCAGTGCCCCCAAAAGATAATATGAAGCCCTCATGCTTTTTATCATGTCATAGGATGCTATATAGGAATTTACATCGGTGGAATCGATGAGAACTGTGTTCCTGTCTTCGAATGTGACCTTTGCTCCAAGCTGGGTAAGCGTTTCCTCCAATATGCGGGTGTCTTTTACATCAGGAAGATTTTCTATCCTGCAGCTTCCTTCGATCAGCAATGCCGCAGGCAATACAGCTACCGCTGCGTTTTTGGCACCGCTTATATAGATATCGCCTTTCAGCGGCTTGCGTCCGTGTATGATGATTTTCTCCAATCCCTGCACACCTGCTTTCTTGTCATTCGTGTAAAAAGGCAGAATATGCCCTTGTTCCCTGTTACATTATATCACTGTTTCATGCAATACTACAACGGCATTTTGATGCGCGGGCTTCAGCCACCGGATTACAGGCGGTGGATGCAAGCTAACAGGTCCTATGTGCCAGATAAGAGAAGCAGATATAGAATAACAGGTACCCTGCGCCAGGCGTCGGACTGCAGGCAAAATGTGCCGAGTGCAGGCCGGCAGATATCATGCGGCAGGCGTCAGGCAGCAGGTACCATGTACCAAGTATCATACATCCCGCGGCAAGCGCCATGTACCTGGTATAGAGCGACAAGCGTCATATGCCAGGCATCATGCTCAGGTGTCATGCGGACTGATATACACAGGCTCATGCATTCCCTTTATTTTGACACGCCAGACTGGCAGTAGCTCTACTGTTTCCACATCTCCCATCGATGGCTCCTCCAGCTTGTATCCGCTGTCTATGGATGTGATGACCATGTCGCTTTTTTCTTTAAAATAGGCAAGCAATGCCTGATAGGCCTCGAACTGTTCGATATTTTCATTTGAGAATCCTTTGAATTGATGTCTCCGGTATTCGAGACGGCTTACCTCCCTGCCCCTGAGCGTGATGGAAAAGCAATTGTCGAACAGCAGCGATCCGCCATACGTTTCTATGTAATCCAGTGTCCAGCCGCCGTCACCGTTCTCTTCTGAACGGTCCAGCACATACTTTCCGGCAAGCAGTCCTTTTTCCTTCATGAATTTCATTGCAGCATCTTCCGCTTCCTTAACGCTGACAGCATCCTGGGCCCGTGCTTCGGTTCCGGCGGTATATATGAAACTGTCAATGCCGGTGAATTCGATCTTCCCGTTGCTGCTGAAAAAATGAGAACCGTCCCCGGAAGCTTCATACTTCGTTCCCAAAAGCCTTTCGGCGATATTTCCTCCGTCCAGTTCACTTTTTATGTACACAAGCCTGCTGTTGCCGCCCGGCTTCGAAGGGATCTCACATTCAAGCCTGATACCCCTTTGCTCCAGTATCAGCCTGGTGTTTTCCAGGGTCTCCTTGCTGACGCCCTGGCTGCTGCGGAATATCAGCATGTTTGCAAGCAGAAAAACGTTGAAAACCAGCAGCAGGACAATAACTACGTTTTTAGCTTTTGATACATCCATATATCAATCTCCTTCTTCGGCGATCATATCAAGATAAGCCGTGGCCCCTTCCCCCGTCGTTATTATCAGCGCAGGCTCAAGTAACTTATCCTTGCTGCTGAGGATATAATAGCCTGTATCTATCCTTGATATGTTTATATTGCGCCACAGGATGTTTTCATTTGATAAAAGCTCCATCAGCCTGTCATTATAATTGTGCGTACGCCCGATCCTGAAACTTCTGATCAGCCAGTCGCATTCCAGTACCCGTCTGCTGTCGGCAAGTATCCTTATCGCATAGCCCAGTTTACCGCCGTTTCCGTCCTTTGTTTCATATTCCGTCCTGACTTTCAGGCCGTATACACGGTAGTCGAAGCCGAACTCATATATGCCGCCGGCTTTTTTCTCGACAGACGATAAGATTATATCTGTTTCCGGCCCTACCAATTCGTTTATTCCGGCCATGAATTTATATGCGTTCATCAGCGCTTCGCTTGCCTTTGTCCCGCTCGTGTCTGCGCTGCCGAGATACCGGTATGTAAGATATCCGTCTGAATAATACCTGTAAATGTTGTTCCCATACGTATACTGGATCATATCTCCGTTATATGTATACTTGTTGTACCTGCCTTCTTCATCTCCAAGTATGATATTTGCCAGCATATCTTCATCATTTGCCGCCGCCGGCAGATCCGCCGACAGGACCCTGTAAGGCCAGTACCTCGGCGAAGAAACTACATAAAGGACATCAGGCTCATCCCCGGACTTATTCAGCTTGCTTCCGGACAGGGTCTTGTATTTACGGTACTTATTCTTGCTGCCTTCTTCAAGTTTGCTTATTACGTTCGTAAGATTGGCAGCCTGTTCATACCTGACCTGGTCCGTACTGTATACCGTACCGTCATCACCGCAGATGTAGAATGTGCCGGTATCCTCGCGCACTATATCCTTTCTTACCATAAGTTTGCTGAATCGTGGCATATCCTGCACAGGACTTCCCATCCCGAGGAACCATCCCAGCAGATCGGGCTCCAGATAAAATCCGAAATCGACAAGGATACCCCTCTTTGTAACTATTTCTTCCCATTTCTCATCTGACACGTTCAGTTCTGCGTTACCGGTCGCGATCCTGCTCAGCCCTGCGATCACTTCATTGAAAAATTTCATGTAATGGTCATGGTCATTTGAGATTATCCAGTAATCATTATCTCCATTGGAAACGACAAGCTTGTCAGGTACGAACAGATTCTCCCTTATGGCTTCATTGCTGACCTGGATATCTTTGCTGAAAAGTGCCGATAAAAAACTAAAAGGAGTCCCCTGGTTCTGATAGTTCCAAAGGATCCCCACCTGTAAAAGACCTGTTATTATCAAGATAAAAATAAGGACCGTCTTCAGTCGTTCTTTCAATTCACGGCTCATTTAAGTCCTCGCTGTTATGTAGTTTACTTACTGCCGAACCAGTCAATGATCTGCTTCCCTGTCTTCTTCAACTGGGCCCACCAGCTGTCTTTGAAAACGGTAACCGCAATCGGGGTATACTGGATGTGTTCCGGGTCCTTCTCGGAAGTCCTGTATGCTATGAGAAGCAAGTCGTATTCGCCGGGGTCAAGTTCGAGTTCGGTCGATAATGCACCGGAACCGATATTAAGCACTCTGTCTCCGTCGGGAAGTTCGATCGTCTCATACACGCCTGTCTCACTGTTCAGCATCGCTATCAATATCTCAACATCCGTATATTCTGATTCGAAGGAGATTTCAAAAGTTTTTCCATATGTGGTGACATCCCCTTCGATATTCTCGGGCTTCTTTATGGTTACGACAGACTGCCCGTTGCTTACAGGCTTGCCTGCTTCCAGCACTTTTCTGATAGCGCGCCAGAATGCGGCGTCGGGATCTTCCTTCTGCTCCTTATCCTTCTCAGTACCCCCGGAAGTTTCTTTTTCCGCGGAAGCGGCATTTGTTTTGGTTTCACCGGTGCCGGTGGTCTTAAAAGCAACATTTGATCCGGTCTGGCTTCCGCCGTCCTTCTGGGTGCTGTTGTTTGAAGGCAGAGACGCAGGTATATTTGAAGGCGCGACAATTGAATTTGCAGGTAATGCCGCAGCTGCATTCGAAGTCGCTGACGTACCCGACGGTGCATTTACGGTCGTTTTTGAAGATGTGCCCGTATTACCTTCTTCAGGTTTTGCATATGCTGCAGATACGGCTACTATGAATATCAGCAGCATTATGAAAACAACACTCAGTTTTTTCAGCATTGACCATATCTCCCAAACTGCTCAGCCGTCATCGGCCGCAGATAAATGCATTTTAGCTAGCTTTATTATACAGAAATAGTGTTACAGAAATATTACATGCCATTTAAGATTAAATTACATAAAAATCCCTCAAAAAGCGCTATTTTACTGGCTTGTCTGCCTCATGGGAAGCCTGACCGTAACTTCCGTACCAGCGCCGACTTTACTGCTTATGTTAATCGATCCATTATGGGCTTCCACGATCTCCTTCGCTATGGAAAGGCCGAGACCCGTGCCTCCCATTTCCCTGGACCGGGCCTTGTCCACCCTGTAGAACCTTTCGAATATCCTGTCGATATCCTCTTCAGGTATGCCTATGCCAGTGTCCACGACCTTGAAATATAC
>DAOSCC010000033.1:0-14225 GCA_035361135.1 Clostridiales bacterium
GCGGCAGGCAGCCAAAACTGTACAAAGTCAGCGGCGTCGGTATACTGGAACCTTCCCAGGATGAAAAATCCTACGCGGTATTCGTTAACAAGGATTATCTGAAGAAAATCATAAAGGAAAACCAACGGGCCCAGGGCGGACGTGGCTCCAGCAGTATGGACGATGGCTACTGGCAGGTAAAGGTCAAGGTAAAAGATATGAAGGATGTTGAAAGGGTACAGGAGGAAATCAAGAGTATGGGCTATGGTACCTACAGCCTGCTCGACATCCTGAAAAGCATGCAGGAAACGGCGGCGACGATGCAGACCGTACTCGGCGGCATTGGAGCAATATCGCTGTTGATAGCAGCGATTGGTATCACGAACACCATGGTCATGTCCATATATGAAAGGACAAGGGAAATCGGCGTCATGAAAGTTCTCGGCTGCATGCTCGGCGACATAAGGAACCTGTTCCTCTTTGAAGCTGCGCTGATAGGGTTTATAGGCGGCTTACTCGGTATAGGCTTCAGCTACGGCGTTTCAGTGCTCCTGAACCGCTATGCGGGAGGCCTGTTCGGAGGCGGATACTATTATGGTGATCCTTCGGAAAGCATCGTTTCGCTGATACCGCCATGGCTTGCCCTGGCAGCACTGGTCTTTGCAACGCTCGTCGGCATCATATCAGGCTTCATGCCGGCAAGGCGTGCAATGAAGCTTAGCGCGCTGGAGGCTATCAGGACAGAGTAAGGATAAAACTCAGGCAGGACAAGTGCACACGAAAAACGAAAAAGAGAATCAGGATAAGTAATAAATGCGGAAAAGGGGGACACGAATCCCCCTTTTCCATACTTGATTGAACATCATCGGTACATCATCAGGCTTAAATAAGACTGTATCAGTATTTCATCAATACCTGTCAAGATCGTGCTGCCTGATTTCCTTTCTCTTTATCTTGCCGCTTATCGTCTTGGGAAGCTCGTCCACAAATTCGATGATCCTCGGGTATTTATACGGAGCAGTCACTCTCTTTACGTGGTCCTGCAGTTCCTTTATGAGTTCGTCGCTGGGATGCCATCCCTTTGCCGGCACGATGGTCGCTTTCACGACCTGTCCCCTGACAGGATCAGGCACTGCCGTGACCGCGCATTCGAGGACTGACGGATGCTCCATCAGCGCGCTTTCAACTTCGAAGGGGCCGATCCTGTAGCCGGAACATTTTATTACATCGTCCGAGCGCCCGACGAACCAGAAATACCCGTCTTCATCCCGCCATGCCACGTCCCCGGTGTCATACATGCCGTCGTGCCAGACTCGTGAAGTAGATTCCTCATCCCTGTAATAACCTTTGAACAGCCCGGGAGGAACTTCCCTGTCCAGGCCTTTTATCACTATCCTGCCTTCGACGCCTGGAGGACAGGTGTTGCCGTTGTCATCCACTATGTCGATATTGTAAAGCGGAGACGGTTTGCCCATTGAGCCGGGCTTCGGTTTTATCCATTC
Organism: Clostridiales bacterium; assembly: GCA_035361135.1. GTDB lineage: Bacteria > Bacillota > Clostridia > Acetivibrionales > DTU013 > DTU013. The sequence goes on from DAOSCC010000033.1 coordinate 1,482, forward strand.
AAAGTTGGCACAGAGCACGGTTGCCTCTGTCTGGCCGAAACCTTCTATTATATCCAGTCCGGTCGCATTTTTGAACTGGTTGTACACTTCGGGGTTCAACGGCTCTCCGGCCGTACACGCTGTTTTTATGCTTGAAAGGTCGTATTTCGAGAGGTCTTCCCTGATCAGGAAGCGGTATATGGTCGGCGGCGCGCAAAAAGAAGTGATCCTGTACTTTTCCATCATTTTGAGAAGATTCACAGGTACGAACTTGTCCATGTCATAAACAAATACTGCGACACCGCAGATCCACTGGCCGTATATCTTGCCCCATGCGCATTTTGCCCATCCTGTCTCGGATACCGTAAGATGCAGACCTTCGCTTCCGAGGCGCTGCCAGTAACGGGCGGTCACGATATGGCCCAGCGGGTAATAGAAGTCGTGTACGACTATCTTGGGCATGCCCGTGGTCCCGGATGTGAAATACATCAGCATATTGTCCCGGCCTCCGGCATCTTCGCTTCCGACAGGCCTTGTCCACTCATCAGGCGCATTTTCAATTTCGGTTTCGATATCTATCCAGCCTTCTCTTTTTTCGCCCACCAGGGCCTTGTACATGACGGTGGGGGATTCGGCCGCCGCTTCCTCTATGTACGAGACGATCTCGTGGTCTATTGCTGAAATGATCATTTTGACAGAGGCTGCGTTACACCTGTATATGATATCTTTTTTGGTAAGCTGGATCGTTGCAGGGATAGATATGGCTCCTATCTTTTCCAGGGCCAGCGTACATACCCAGTAAAGCCAGTGCCTTTTGAGCAGAAGCATTACGGTGTCGCCCTTTTTGATCCCGTACTTTCTGAAAAAGTTGGCGCCCCTGTCGCTGAGCCTCTTCATGTCGGCAAATGTGAAAATACGCTCGCAGCCGTGATCGTTGCACCATACCATTGCAGTCTTGCCGGGCTGTCGGGCGGCCCATTCGTCTACGACATCATAAGCGAAATTGAAGTTGTCAGGAAGATTTACCCTGTAGTTTTCCCTGAAATCTTCATATGAGCTGAAATCCTGTCTGGGCAAAAATTTATCAAGCATTTGTATCTGAACTCCTTTTGTTTATATACTCATGTCTCTTTCACAGCTTATCGTTAAGGATGACCGTCAGGAACCTGCACGGCTTGTCGTCCGCCGCGGTCTGGCCGTGGGGGATGGTAGGATCGAAATACAGCGAATCACCGGGTTCAAGTATTATCTCCTTGCCTCCGAGTATGACCTTTATCCGGCCTTCAAGGGCAAAGTTGAACTCCTGCCCGGGATGGGTCACAAGAGACATATTTTTGTTATTTTCCTCCGGGTCTATCGTAACGAGAAGCGGTTCGATCTTCCTGTTCATGAAACTGTACGCGAGGCTCTGGAACTTGTATCCCTTGTAACGCTCTATGAACGGGGCCTCACCGTTTTTGACAAGGCAATAGCTCTGCAGCCGGGGCGTGCTTCCTGTCAGCAGTTCCGTCATATCTACCTTCAGGATGCCCGCTATCTGGTACAGCGTCGATATGGGCACGCCTTCCTCGGCGTTTTCATAACGCTTGTACAAGTCCGTCGGAATATTGAGCTTTTTGGCCAGAGATTCGGCCGATATCCCGGAAACTTCTCTTATCTCCCTGATACGATCCGCCATTTCTTTTATCTTTTCTGACAAATCTATCCCTCCCAGCGCATTTTGAGACATTGTTTTTTGCATTAATACCTATAATAACACAATATAGCCGCGGAATTAAACAAAATTTTAACGCATCATTTGAATTGTAATAAATGAAAATTTTAACCAATTATTAATCTATTGTTTTTGATAAAATCGTATGATTATTTATGGAGGATGCGGGATTATGAGCGAACACGAAAGACGACTCCTGAAAATGGCCAGAAAAGGCGGCGTCAAAGCATTTGAAGAGCTGACGGCTCAACATCAGCGCAATGTTTACAATTACTTTCTGATCAACTGCGCAAATGAATATGAGGCATGCCGGCTTACACAGAACGTCTTTGTCAAAGTTTTCGAAAAACTTACCTCAAACGCCATTGAAAGCGATCTGTTTTCATATATATACCGGACGGCCGGAGAGATCCTCCGGCAGCAGGACAGCGCATCCAAAATGATTTCCTGAACCGGCGGTCCTGGCATCCGGGAACCGCGGACAATGTTCCAGTTTCTGCAAAATCTGTATAAAACGGAGTTATCGACGATCCAATGGCACAAGAGCCAAAAATATTGTAGAATAAGGGTGTCACTTTGTTTATCTGCAATCACGCAAACGGGGTCATCATAATGAGCGAGGCAAAAACAAAGGTACTGGTAGTTGAAGATGAAGCGCCGATCAGAAAATTCATAGCAATAAATCTTGAAAGAAGCGGCTTTACGGTGCTTGAGGCCGAAACAGGCGAAAAGGGGCTGGAAATGGCCAGGGCATACAAGCCGGAGATAATGGTGCTTGATGTAATGCTTCCCGGTATCGACGGCTTTGAGGTGTGCAAAAAGCTCCGTGACGAGATGCCGGAGCTCATTATTATCATGCTGACCGCCAGGGGCCAGGATATCGACAGGATCGCGGGCCTTGAAATAGGCGCCGATGATTACATGGTAAAGCCGTTCAACCCGAGGGAACTGACGGCAAGGATAAACAGCGTGCTCAGAAGGATCGAGCGTATAAAGATGCCTGACGAGGAGCCGCTTGTCTATAAAAATCTCGTAATGGACCTGAAGTCCCAGAAGTTTTACAAGGACAATGCGGAGATAGAGCTGACACCGACGGAATTCGCCGTTCTGAAGATGTTCATGTCGAATGTCGGAAGGGCGCTGAGCCGAAACGAACTTTTCAACGCCGTATGGGGGAAGAACTATTTCGGCGACCTGAAAACGCTGGACGTTTACATAAGAAGGATCAGGGAGAAAATAGAGGACAATCCTTCGAAGCCCAAATATATCGAGACCGTATGGGGATACGGCTACCGATGGTGCGACAGATGACGGATCCCGGGGAGAATCCAGCATGAGTCTTGGTATCAGGAGCAGGATGACATTTGGTTTCATAGTGATCATATTGCTGACGATCCTTGTGATGGAAGCGCTCATCATCAACATCGTACGCGTCAACTATTACAACAACCTGGAAGCGGGCCTCTACAACCAGCTGAAGATCGCGTGCGAGATGTATTCAAGGTATTTTTCCGATGCTTCCCTTTCCGAAAATGTAATGAACAACGTGGATACGTTCTGGAGACAAACGTCGGCGCAGGTCCAGATCATCGACACCGACGGCAGGGTCCTCATGGATTCCATCGGTTACATGCCTGAAGATGATGAGAAGATGCCCGATGTGGAGAAAGCCCTCGAAACGGGAAGGGGTTCATGGACCGGGAAAGTGCCATACGACAGCTACGGTGTGATGGCCGTGTCGGCTTCGCTTACGGCAGACGGCAAAACAGTCGGGGTGCTGCGCTTCATAAGTTCGCTCAGGGGTGTGGACGAGGACGTAAGGTCGGTCTCAAGGATCTTCATAGTAATAGGGGCCGTGGTGGCGGTCATGTCCATGCTGCTGAGCCTGCTGCTTTCCAGCACGATCGTAAATCCGCTGAAAAAGGTGACATATGCGGCTGCCCGAATGGCATCCGGAGATATTCATGCCAGGAGCGTCAAAACATACAACGACGAGATCGGCAAGCTGTCCGACACATTGAACTACCTTGCCGAGGAGGTCGAGAAAAGGGACAGGATGAAGAATGAATTCATATCCTCCATCTCCCACGAACTGAGGACGCCCCTCACATCGATCAAGGGCTGGGCCGTCACGCTGAAGGAAGTTGGCAGCGAAGACAGGGAACTGCACGAGAACGGACTGGACATAATCGAAAACGAGTGCGACAGGCTCACGGCGATGGTGGAGGAACTGCTGGATTTCTCAAGGCTGGTTTCGGGCAAGCTTATGATAAAAAGGGAGAACGTGCAGCTGGAGGAATTCGTCGACACGGTCGGCAGGCAGCTTGCGCCTAGGGCTGCAAGGGACGGTCTCCACTTCAGCGTCGAGATGGAAGGAGAACTGCCTGAGATCGTTACCGATGGCAACAGGCTGAAGCAGGTCATCATCAACGTGCTCGACAACGCATTCAGGTTCACCCCGGCCGGCGGGAGCGTCCTGTTCAAGACCGTGGCCAGCGGCGGCGAGGTGATCTTTACCGTGAGCGATACGGGCTGCGGGATACCGGAGGATGAACTGCCGTATATAAAGGAGAAATTCTTCAAAGGGAGGAACAGCAAGCTTGGCAGCGGTCTGGGCCTGTCCATCTGCGATGAGATAATCAAGATGATGGGCGGCAGCATCAACATATACAGCAGGGAAGGCAAAGGCACCAAGGTAGTGATACGGATACCCTGTATCATGGAAGGAGGCGCGGCATGATGAAAAAACAGCATTGCGGAAGACTGCGCCGCATCTTCATGATGCTGTTGGCCCTGGCGCTGACGCTGTCCGCATGTACGCAGGCGGTGCCGGAGAGCACGGACAGGATAATCAGCCCGGTCAACATGGCAGTGCCTGCCGCGGGCACATGGGTGCTGGAAAGACGGCTTACAGATGAAATAACTGATATATCGGATGCGGATGACAGCCTGACCGGGGAGAAGGTCGGATTCACTCAGAACACCATGTTTTACGCCGGCCAGGTCTTCACTGATATAAGCTACAAGATAAAACGCGTCAATGTGTACGAGTACTTCCTTCACAAAAACAGGGATATCCTGAAAAAACTGAATTATGAAAACAACGAGATACTTGTTGTCAACGTATATTCGAAGGACAGCTTCCTGTTTGAATTCATAATCGATTCGAATGATGAAAAAATAGCTGTTATCGACGACCGTTTATATGTGATGAGAAAGGTATCCGATGATGTCAGCGGCGAACAGGAGATAACCGCACATGATACGCCGGAATCAGACATGGAAGATGCCATTGCGCAGAAACAGCCTCTGCGCTCAGGACTGCTGATGGGTGTGCGCTATCCTGTCCAGACTTCTGACGGGCTCGGCGATTACAAATACGGAACATACTGGATATCATGCATCAACGGCGCGATAAATCCTGTACTGTATGCTGACGCTATATACCTGCCGAGGATGGACGGCTTCTGGAAACTGATGGTGGAAAAGAGGCCCGGTCCATCAGGCCTTGTAGACACACTGCGCGCCTTTAAGGTCACGAACACTTCCAATAAAGCCGTCGACAGGCCTTCTGCGGCCAGCCCTGAAAATGTATCGGAAAGGATGGAGACCAGGGTACGCCGGGCGATCATTTATGTGGGCAATGATTACGCCTGCGTCGAAAACACCATTTACGGCACGGACAGTGACAATGCAGGAGCGATTTATGAAAAAAACCTCAGGACGCTGCCCGTTGATAACCTGATGAACGTCGACGGCATAAAGATATCCGACATGGCGGGGGAAAACGGGACCATGGCGATGGAGAACGCCATAACTGAAGTGCTGGTCAATTCAGGATATGAGGGCATAGTTATCCTTGACGATGATGAGCAGCAGAAGAATTTCGCACTCTACAGGAAAACAGGCCATTGGTTCTTCAAAGGCAGGATCGACCCGGACCGCCAGGGCAATCTGCCTTACATGGATTTCAACCTTAATCTAATCCCGCCGTCGAACATGGTAGCCTATGATGTGCTCCATGTGCCGTGGAAGGAAATGAAGGACAAGCTTCCCAATGCAATAGACATATACACGTCGCCAAACAGGGACCTGGCTGTCATCCTGACAAGGAGCCATATCCTGCTTTATGCGATCGAAGGAAGTAAACTTGCGGACGAGCCGCTGGCGAAGATCCAGCTTGAGGAAGGCAGCGCCGTGATAATGGCTGAGTGGTGCATGGGCGAGTACGTATCCAGGTGGGAGCAGTCTTTCATCAGGAACAACGATACGCGCGAAGTTTTTGACGGGACCGGTGACAGTGAAGCTGTACAGGATTGAGCTTGAATAGATCGATCCCGGGCCGTCATGATATCGAACTATTGGATATAGAATTATCTGAGACATCTGACTGACAGGAAATCGATATCAAACAGGATCTGATCTGCCTTATTTTCTAAAGCGGACCGTAATGAAACATGTCCTGGGTCAAGGTTCGGGTATATCCGGGTCACGACTGGAATTCAGCCTGTCCTTTTTTGTTTTCCATATTGATTTTAAGCGAAATATGTGCTAATATTACACAAATGAAACACAAATGTGCGCCTACCGTGGACAGGTGCCAGATACCTTGCGTGGCGGGAGGAGAATATGGAGAGCAAATCGATGTACCTGCTGGTGGACAGTGCGATCCTGCCGGAAGTTTTTGCAAAGGTCATAGAGGCCAAGAAACTCCTGAGTTCCGGAAAGGCAAAGACGGTGAACGATGCGGTTTCTGCAGCAGGCCTGAGCCGGAGCGCTTTTTATAAGTACAGGGACCACGTGTTCCCGTTCTATGAGACTTCAAGGGGCAGGGTGATCACACTGTACTTTGCCGTGGAGGATTTTTCCGGGATTCTCTCAAGGATCATCAACAAGATCGCCGAGGCGAGGGCGAATATCATCACTATAAACCAGAACGTGCCGATAAACGGCCTTGCGGATGTCACCATATCGATTTCCACCGCCGGAATGACCATGGATCTTGATAAGCTCATGGAAGGCATTGCCGAGATAGAAGGCGTCCGGAAACAGCAGATACTTGCGAGGGACTGACTTAAGGAGGCTGATATCATGGATATAGCGATACTTGGATACGGAGTGGTCGGCTCGGGCGTAGCCGAAGTAATAAGGAAAAACGGCCAAAGCATTGCAGACAGGGCCGGGGAAAAGATCAAGGTAAGGAAGATACTCGACATCAGGGATTTCCCGGACAGCCCCGACCGTGACCTCATGACCAAAGATCCCGAAGAAGTATTCGGCGACCCCGATATTAAAGTCGTCGTAGAGACTATAGGCGGCACCGGCGTTGCCCGGGAATATACGAAGAGGGCGTTCAATGCAGGGAAACACGTTGTGACATCGAACAAGGAGCTTGTCGCCGTGCATGGTCCTGAACTGCTGAAACTTGCTGCCGACAACGGCGTAAGTTATCTCTTTGAGGCCAGTGTCGGCGGAGGCATACCCATAATCAGGCCCCTGAGCCAGTGCCTTGCGGCGAATATCATAAATGGCATCACGGGAATACTGAACGGCACCACCAACTATATACTCACGAAGATGCGCAGGGAAAACTGCAGCTTCGATGAAGCCCTGAAAAATGCTCAGCTGAACGGTTATGCCGAAGCGGATCCCACCGCCGACATAGAGGGACATGACACCTGCAGGAAAATCGCAATACTTTCGTCCATTGCCTACAATGAGTATGTGGACTGCAGCAGGATCCATACCGAAGGCATATCCCGCATCACGCTTACCGATATGCTGTATGCTGATGCGATGGATTCCGTAATAAAACTGATAGCGGTCAGCAGGAGGGAAGGGGACAGGGTGTTCGCCCGTGTATCGCCCGCAGTCGTCAGCAGGGAGCATCCCCTTGCCGGCGTCGAGGATGTATTCAACGCTATCGTGGTAAGCGGCGATGCCATCGGAGACGCCATGTTCTACGGAAGAGGGGCGGGCAAGCTGCCTACTGCGAGCGCTGTAGTGGCCGACGTTATCGATATAGTGAAGCATAACGAGAGCACAAGATCCGTATGGCAGCGGAAAGAAACGGACAACATGGTGCCCTTCGGCGAAAGCGTGACCAGATGCCTGGTCAGGGTCGCAGTAAAGAACAGGAACGAAGCTGCCGCTGATATCGGGAAGATATTCGGCGGGGTTGAATATGTCAGCGCAGACATAAAAGGCATCGATGACGAACTTGCATTCACGACCGGGAAAATGACAGAATCGAGCCTTTCGGAAAGGGTCGGCGAACTGAAGTCGATGAGGTCTGTAAAAGAGGTCGTGAATGTCATAAGGATACTGGAGCAGTGAGCTGCAGGAAGGCGGAAAAGCCGCAGCGGTAATGGAACAGAAATGGTCCGGCAATTGGACATGTCCGGAAAAATAAACATTGAAATGTCGAACACATTGATATAAACTAGTAGTATAAAAAGACAACTTAATACATGTACAGGTATCCGGCCGTCAGGCCGGTGCAGAGCGTAAGCTCGAACAGGGAAGTTGGGTTTGAATCCCACGCGGTCCCGCCGCTGTATTAGAAGAGTTCTGCCGCATTACCACTGGGCAACCGGGAAGGGCGGCAGAGCGATGACGCTTAAGCCAGAAGACCTGCCTGTACGTCAACACCGTTAACTCTACGAGAGATAGGGGGTGTGATGGATGTCGAAAGAACATCTTATTGTGTATATCAGAGCCTCCTGACCTTTTGTCGGGAGGCTTTTATCACGTATGGACGCGCCTGTGCGGACCAGGCCGGACGCGGCAGGCTACCGGATGCCGTTATCAGCGCTGCCGTCTTTGTGAACACTTCTGTTTGCGTAAAAGCGCTCCCGTTGTTTTCATTGCAGGAAACGATCATGTCAGGAAAGGAAAAAGCGTATGAAAGGTTTGATACATATCTACACCGGCGACGGCAAGGGCAAAACGACTGCTGCCATAGGTCTTGGAGTCAGGGCCTGCGGCCGCGGGATGAAGGTGATGATGGCGCAGTTCCTGAAAAGCGCTCCGACAGGCGAGGTGTACAGCCTGAAATCACTCGAGCCGGACTTCGTACTCTGCAGGGGCACAGGATCCAAAAAGTTCACCTGGCAGATGGACGAGAGCGAAAAAGTCCAGGCTGCCGCGGAGCAGCAGGCGATTTTCAACTATGCGGTCAATGCCGCCCAAAACGGAGAATGCGACCTTCTGATCCTTGATGAGGTATTGGGAGCGATCACGACCGGTATGATCGAAAAGGAACAACTGGTCAGCTTTATCCGAAACAAGCCGGACAGGCTGGAGCTTGTACTGACCGGCAGGAATGCCGACCCGGAACTGATCGGGCTGGCCGACTACGTGTCGGAGATCATGGCTGTGAAGCATCCGGCTGAAAAAGGCATACATGCAAGAAAAGGCATCGAGTTTTAGCAGAAGGACATTAGTAGAAGGACAAAAGAAGATTTTGCAGGGAGGATGAAAAATGGTTTTTATGAAGAGTTTTGCGAAGAACGCTGATATAAATCCAAGGCAGGAAAGAAAAACGGCTGATTGCGGAAAAAAAATAAATCTTATCGGCAGGTTTGCCGTCAGGAGGGGTTTGGTTCTACTGGTGGCTGTAATAATGCTGCTTGCAGTCCTTGCTGGCTGCTCCGGACAAGACCGGGCGGGCAGCATAAGCGATAATGCCGGTCTGCAGTCCGGCGCCGGATCTGAAGATGCCGTAGCCGGAAACGGAACTGCTGGCGCATCCGGAGATGGATCGGGGAGTATTTCGGGAGGATCATTTGATACTTCCGGCGGTTCTGAGACCGGAGCCGGCGGAGACGGGACCGCTGCCGGGACAAATGCATCCTCGGGATTCCCGCTCACTGTGACCGATGCCAACGGGGATGTAATGATACTTGAGAATCCGCCGAAAAGGATCATATCGCTGACCCTCGGGTCCGACGAGATACTTCTGGACCTTGTCGATAAGAGCAGGATCGTTTCGCTGACAAGGTATGCGGATGACGAAGGTATATCGAATATTGCCGCCGAAGCCAGGGGCGTCGGGGTCAGGACTACGATGGATCAAATCGAGAACATCATTGCCCTCGAACCTGACCTTGTTATTACTGACACCTGGGCGGATGTGAATTATATAAAACAGCTGAGGGATTCAGGGATCACCGTCTATGCCTTCAGGACACCGAACAATATAGACGAACAGAAGGCCGTCATCGCGGAACTGGCGCATGTGGTCGGCGCAGATGAGAAGGGGCAGGAGCTGATAAACTGGATGGATGGGATACTGAAGGCCGTGGAAGAGAGGCTCTCAGTCCTCGAGCCCGGGCAGAAGCTCACGGTGATGGATTACGGCGAACTTGGCAGCAGCGGAAAGGGTACCAACTTTGACGATATTGTGACACGGGCCGGGCTGGTTAACGTAATATCGCGGGCAGGCATAGAGGGCTGGCCTGTGATCTCCAAGGAAAAGATAATCGAGTTCGATCCGGATATCATAATCCTTCCTTCCTGGTATTATGACCCCGGTAATACATTCGAGAGCATGAGGGATTCACTGGTAAATGATCCGAGCCTGCAGACCGTCAGCGCCATCAAAAACAACAGGATCATTTCCGTCCCGAATCCCCACATAAGCGCGATATCGCATTATGTCGTGCTGGCGGTGGAGGACGTGGCAAAAGCGGCCTATCCTGAACTGTTCGAATAAGAAAATTGCAATGGAGAAGTCATAAAGATGCTGAAAACGGGCAATCTCACTGTATATAAAAAAATGAGCGTGATCCTGCCGGTATTGGTGGCGCTGCTGGCGTTCATGATAATACTTGCGGTAGCCCTGGGCGCGGTATACGTGCCCTTTGGCAGGTCATTCAGGATAATACTCGACAATATCGGCCTGATAGACGATCCGACGCTGCCCGCGGAGCAGGTCTCCATAATCTACATGGTAAGGCTCCCGCGCGTCATCGTCGCATGTGTCGCAGGTGCGGCGCTGTCGGCATGCGGTGCGGTCATGCAGGGGCTTTTCAGGAACCCCATGGCCGATCCCGGTGTGCTTGGAGTGTCCAGCGGCGCAGGACTTGGCGCTATCATCTCGATAACGACAGGGCTCGCTGCCAGGAGCATATACACGATGCCGATGTTCGCGGCGGTTGGGGCGCTTGGCGCCGTTGCAGTCATTTACCTGCTGTCATTGCGCAGGGGCAGGATCGCGCCGCTGACCCTGATATTGTCGGGAATAGCTGTCAGTACTTTCATAGGCGCGGTAACGCAGTTCATCCTTATCAAAAGCAACACATACGAAGTGCGCAGGTACGTTTTCTGGACCATGGGCGGCCTCAGCGGCATGATGTGGGAGCAGGTAAGGCTCGTCACTTTCCCCGTGCTTGTGCTGTTGGCCGCGCTGATGATGTTTTCACGCGACCTGAACCTGCTGCAGCTTGGCGATGAGGAGGCCCAGTCCCTTGGGCTTGAGCCTTCCCGCACAAGGAAGCTGCTGCTTCTCATAACATCGCTCATAACTGCTGTGACGATATCCGTATGCGGCCCTGTAAGCTTCGTAGGCCTGATAGTTCCGCACATAATGAGGCTGATAGCCGGTCCGGACCATCGCCTGCTCATACCCGCCAGCGCCCTCGGGGGGGCCATATTCCTCACCGGATGCGACATACTTGGCCGTATGCCTGCAAACGGCGAGATACACGTAGGTATAATAACGGCGATGCTCGGCGCGCCTTATTTCCTGTACCTGCTGATCAGAACGAGGAAGGGCGGTGCTGCGTTTTGAACGGCGAAAGATCCGGATATGACGGCGGCAGGTCCGGCAGCAGCGGCCAGGATTCCAAACTGCTCAGGGTTGATAATCTGAATTACCATACGGACGGCGTCCATATCCTTAAAGATATTTCGCTTGAAGCTGAAAAAGGGGAATTCATCGGACTTATAGGGCCGAACGGGGCCGGAAAGACCACGCTTTTGAAATGCATCAACGGCATCAACAGGGGCACCGGGCTCGTAGAGCTTGGCGGCAGGGACATCAGGACGATGAGCAGCAGGCAGATCGCTTCGATGGTCGCAATGCTGCACCAGGATACTGCCGTTGCGTTCCCGTTTACGGTGCTGGATGTCGTTTTGACGGGAAGATACCACAAGCTCGGCCGATTCAGGCCGGAAACGCCTGAGGACTATGCGGTGGCGCGCAGGTGCATGGAGTACACCGACACGCTGAGACTGGAAAGCAGGGCAATAAACACCCTTTCCGGAGGAGAGAGGCAGAGGGCGCTTTTCGCCAGGGTGCTTGCACAGGAGACCGACCTGATACTCCTTGACGAACCGTCTGCCAGCCTCGATATAGCCTATGAAGAACAGCTTTTCAAAAATGCGCGCGAACTGGGCGAAGGCGGGAAAGCAGTCATTGCGGCGGTACATGATCTGAAGATCGCCGTTCGCTATTGCACAAGGCTCATAATGATGAAAGACGGCAGGATAATAGCCGACGGCAGCCCCGAATCCGTAATTACCCGGGAAAACCTGAGACAGTCGTATGGCGTTGACGCCATCGTGTACAGGAACAGGGTGACCGGCCTGGTGGACTTCCATATATCCGGGGAAAGCCGCAGCAGGAAAGATATCAGCGTACATGTCATAGGCGGGGGAGGTTCCGCATCCGGCGTCATACGCCAGCTTTTCGAACTCGGCTGCAATATAACGGCCGGCGTGTTTTCCCACGGTGACAGCGACCTGGCGTGTGCCGGCATATTCGGGGTCAGGACGGTGACTTGCAGGCCATTCAGCGAGATAGACGATGACAGTTTCAGGGAGAACGTGGAACTTGTGAAGGCCTCAGACATGACCATATTGTGCGACATGCCATTCGGCTCCCAGAATATAAGGAATCTTGAAGCAGCCAGGCATGCTTCGGAACTGGTCATCATAGAGGACAGCGACCCCCAGAGCCGTGACTACACGGGAGGCAGGGCGCTGGAAATATACAATGAACTTAAAAAGAGAGCAGTTGTGGTGGAATCCGCAAGGCTGCATGAAGT
>DAOSCC010000034.1:0-13809 GCA_035361135.1 Clostridiales bacterium
CACGTCGCGGACCATGAAGTCGGCCTTCGGTCCGTAGAATGCCGCCTCGCCTTCAGCTTCCGTATAATCGAGCTTCAGATCGTCCAGTATCTGGCGCATGCGTCCCTGGACCTCTTCCCACTGCTCTTCGGTGCCGATGTACTTTTCCTTGTTGTTCGGATCCCATTTTGAGAAACGGTAGCTGACATCGGACTCAAGGCCGACTGTCCTGAGCATGAAGAGGGCAAGGTCCAGGCATCCTGCAAATTCCTCTTCCAACTGTTCCGGCAAACAAGCTATATGGCCTTCTGAAATCGTGAACTGCCTGACGCGTATCAGCCCGTGCATTTCGCCGGAAGCTTCGTTCCTGAACAGCGTTGAAGTCTCATTGTACCTCAGCGGCAGGTCGCGGTAGCTTCTCAGCCTGCTCAGGTAGACCTGGAACTGGAACGGGCAGGTCATCGGGCGCAGCGCGAATATCTCCTCGTTCGGATCCTCAAATTTTGCAGGATCACCCAAAATGAACATGCCGTCCCTGTAGTGGTCCCAGTGGCCTGAGATCTTATACAGTTCACGCTTCGCCATGAACGGGGTCTTGGTGAGCATGTAACCGCGGCGTTCTTCTTCATCCTCGACGAACCTCTGCAGTATCTGTATCACCTTCGCCCCTTTCGGCATCAGTATCGGCAGGCCCTGCCCGATATAGTCCACGGTAGTGAAGTAGCCCAGTTCTCTTCCGAGCTTGTTGTGGTCGCGTTTCCTTGCCTCTTCCATGGCTGCGAGGTATTCATCCAGTTCGCTTTTTTTCGGGAACGCAGTCCCGTATATCCTCTGCAGCATCTTGTTCTTTTCATCCCCGCGCCAGTAAGCCCCGGCGACATGGGTAAGCTTGAAAGCCTTGATCCTTCCGGTGGACGGGATATGTGGCCCTGCGCACAGATCGATGAAATCGCCCTGCCTGTAAAAAGATATCACCGCATTTTCAGGCAGATCGCGTATCAGTTCGACCTTGTAAGGCTCATTCTTTTCCTCCATGAACCGTATCGCTTCTTCCCTTGGCAATGTGAATCGTTCCAGTTGGAGGTCCTCTTTTACGACCTTCTCCATTTCCGCTTCTATCTTTTCCAGATCCTCCTGTGTGAATGGCCTGTCTGCGTCAAAGTCATAGTAGAAGCCGTTCTCGATGGCCGGACCAATGGCCAGTTTCACGCTGGGGAACAGTCTCTTTACCGCTTGGGCCAATACATGCGACGCCGTATGCCTGAATGCGTGTTTGCCGCCCTCGCTGTCGAACGTGAGCAGATTGAGGGTGCAGTCCTTATCCAGGGGTGTCGACAGGTCCTTCACCTCACCGTCGATCTCGGCCGCCAGGGCGACCCTCGCCAGGCCGGCGCTGATGCTCCCGGCCACTTCTTTTACAGTTATCCCATCCGGATACTGTTTGGTGCTTCCGTCCTTCAAAGTAACATTTATCATACAGACTCCTCCTTTTCACGATATTCGTCGAACCAGGTTCAGCAGAACCAGTACGGCATTTTCTGTCCGCTGCGGCTTTTTTAGATCGTACCGGCTATGACCGTACCGTTATCCATGCTTCATTGCTCTTCCTTCTTCAGCCGCATATACTAAAAAAGCCCTCGTCCCTGCATTCTGCGCAAGGGACGAGAGCGTGCTCACTCACGTGGTTCCACCCTATTTGGTTCTCATTCGACCGTAACGCGGATCAGCGTTCGCACTCACAGGGGCGGTATTCGGCTGCTTTCCTTCAAGGCCGCTTCCAGCCGGCGGCGGCCTCTCTCTGGGAAGGTCTGTGACAGCTTACTTGATCCCTTTCATCGTGCGATAACTTTTTATACGTTTTAATTTATTATAATATATCCGACCCGGGCCGATGTCAACCGGAATTTACTGAATTTTGAGATACCGGCATCTCAGCCTGACCTTCGGGATGACATGCAGGCTGAATTTTCATACTGCCATTTAAAAGTTCATTAACATTCGAAAGTCTTTGCAGCCACGAATTCGTCCTGTATCTCCTGGTCCGGTTTCTTCGACAAAAGCGAAACGATTACTATAACTATGCAGGAGAGTACGAATGCCGGGAACAGTTCATATATGGCGAACACACCGCCAAGGCGCGAAATCAGCTTGTTCCATATGAATACCATGCTGCCTCCGGTAACCATGCCTGCAATTGCACCTGCCCTCGTCGTCCTCTTCCAGAACAGCGAGAACAGTATGATGGGCCCGAAGGTCGCTCCGAAGCCTGCCCATGCAAATGATACCACATCGAAGATGACACTTTCCTCGTCTAGTGCTATGATGATCCCGAATAGCGAAACAACCAGCAAAGTTATACGCGAAACGATCATTACCTGGTTGTCGGTCGCATCCTTTTTAAATACTCCTTTAAAAATATCACGCGATAATGCCGACGAAGCAATGAGCAGATACGAGTCAGACGAGCTCATCGTAGCGGCCAGGATGCCTGACATTACGATACCTGCCAGGAATGCGGGGAGCAACCCGGCGGACATGATGATGAAAATGTTCTCAGACTGGCTCTTTGTGAGCAGTTCAGCGGGATACAGCGATCTTCCGATCAGTCCGATCGCAACCGCTGCAAACAGCGATATAACGCACCAGATAATTGCTATGCGCCTTGACTTCTTCAACTCGGTGGACTTGTTTATCGCCATGAACCTCAGGAGGACCTGGGGCATGCCGAAATATCCGAGGCCCCATGACATTGTGGATATGATCGTAAGCAGGCCATAATCCGCAGCCGGCCCGAACAAAGGGTTCCCGGCCGCATCAAGCTGCTGGACGCCTTCCGCCAGCTGGGGCTGGGCTATACCGAAAGGTGTTAATATATTTGTGATCATAAACAGGGAAAGATGCCTGAGATGCTGATAATTGCAGTAATTACTGTTACAGCGATACTGTCCGCCATATTTGCCGCAGCTTCAGGATGCAGAAGTTCGGGGACGATCAGGACAAAGCTGCTGTATACTTTGGGCTTGTGTCTTATCGACACATCAGCCGAGGTCGCTTTCTTCATGTTTTCAATTACAGTCGCAATCACATTCGGTATCATGATATTTTCATTCACCCGACTCTCTTCGTTATGGGTAATGACTCCCGACATACTCATCACATTAAGCAGTCTGATACTTATCAGGTGCCATCGCCTGAAAATACACTCACTGGCTTCGATCTGATCCCGGCATTCGATTTGATACCAAAATGTCAGGTCAGAAGCTGCGCCGACAGAAATGCAAAGCACGCTTCTGTCTTCTCCGCATCTTTGCAAATCACTGATCTGTATACCGGACAAAATCATCATTGCAGAGATTCCGCCACTTGTTTATGCAAATTACAGGAGGAGTAAATATATACATAACATACCTGACAGCCAAAGAAGCCGGGTTCGATTACCTGAGGAGTTTTCTTGCCATGAGCCCGTATGACTTGGTGCAGCGTCCTTTCAATTATGCGATCGTCGATGAGGCGGACTCGATCCTTATCGATGAGGCAAGGATACCGCTGGTGATAGCCGGTAAAATCGAAAAAACGCATGACATCGACCCTGTCCGCATGGCAGAGGTCATAGAAGGCCTGGTTCCCGGAAAAGATTACGACCTGGATGAATACCTGGTATTGTCAGGTGCAAAAAAGGCAAAAGGCGTAAAAAAGGGAGGAGCAGCTGATGTCCGGCTGGTATTTCCAGGAAATTGCAGTATCAGATGTTATAGGTTAGAATTATATTTCAAACACAAATCTCATGATGAAGCAAAAAAATACTGCGCGTATGCTGCAATCTGGGAGATACTGAAATGAGGTACAAAAGAAAAACATATTTCAGAAAACTGCGCCATAAAAAAGTGCGGAAAGCATTGCTGTATGGACTGGTAATGCCTTCCGCACTCATCCTGCTCAGTTATCTTGTAGCTTCCTTCGTCATACTGCCGGCCATGTCGGGCTGAAGCAGGAGTTTGCATATTGCTTCAGTGATATTCGCTTCAGCAGCAAATTGAAGCGATTTTTTTGCTTGCCGGTCTTACTGTTTTGAAATGATCGATTCATCTCTTGAAAACGGCTCGTCAAATATGGCGTGAGTATATATTTTTTCTTTCCTGCCTTCTACCAGGAACTGTACTTTATCAATGCCTTCAAGCTCCGTTAAAGTATTTACGACTGAAAAAATGGCCATCCTTTCAGCGGCAGTGCCTCCCGGGCTGTTTTCGATGTATTCCCTCGAGAAGTTCACGGTGCATACCCCGTCCTTTGTGTCGACAGACAGGAGTTTCGTACCGTCCGGTATAGCGTCCCACAGGTCATCGTTCCTCGGACCTGCCATCAGTTCGGCGAGGACTGCCTCTTCAGGTGAAACGCCTGCGGGTATTTCTATGTCTCTTGGTTCTCCGACCAGGTACATTGCTTCGTTATCGGAAAAATACAATACCACGGTCATCGTTTTTCCGGGGAGAGGCCGTCCTTCCTCATCGAGCCGGGCAGGCTCCATATCGCCGAGGGGCTTGCCGCTCGGACCGGCCATATCCTCTCCTTCGATCCTGAGACGCACCCTGTCCACTCCCTCGATCTCCGTAAGGGTATTGACTATGGAAAGCCTGGATGTGACTTCATCGAGCCCGCTGCTGTTGAGAAACTCCTTCGACAGGTCTACGATCGCCGTTCCGTCTTTGATCGATATGCCAAGGATCTCGGTGCCTGGAGGTATCGGTTTCCTCAGTGCAGGATCGCCAGGACCTTCGATCAGCGCCAGCATGCATGCCTTCAGTATAGCCTTGTTGACTACAGGTATTTCTTTTTCAACTTTTTTAAGTGCACTGTTGTCGATGGTCGGAAAATAAAGAGCGACCTTTATCATTTTTGTGTCTTCGTCAGTACCCCCGCCGTCATCCCCAGGAATATCCCGGTCCTCCCCGGCATCACCTGAGTTTTGCTCATCATCGCCTGTCTCCACGAAACCCGTCTCGCCGTCATCCTGCTGGTTCCCGGCATCATTGCCTGACGTCGCGGCATCTTTGCCGGGCAAACTGCAGGCTGCCAGCGATATACTCAATATTGTGATCATTATTGCAAACAGCAGTTTTTTCATCTGACCCCTCCGCTCCCGCCATTTGTTCACGTTACTCCCGCATAACTTCATTTCATTGCCGGCTGCCCGTATACCCTTTACAGACGGTTACGCGCCATCGTATGTATAGTTGAGACGTACCGCCGCACGGGTATGTTCCTTCAGTCCACTGTGATAAAATCCTTGATGCTCTCGAACCTGTTCTGCTTGATCCCGGGAACTTTCATGATATCTTCGATCCTGCCGAACCTGCCGTGTTTCTCCCTGTAAGCGATGATATCCCTTGCTTTCGCTTCCCCTATACCAGGAAGGGTATCGAGTTCATCCACACCGGCAGTGTTTATGTTGACCAGCCTCATATCGTCCCGGCCGTTGGCCGCGTCATCGCCGCCTCCTATCACTTCAGCGCCGGGGCCGCTGTCGCTGCGTACCACAGCGCCTTCACCGACGGCCTTGTTCTCCTTCTTTGATTTTATGACCAGCATAACGTTTTCATTCAAAGAATACACCATGTTTATGTTGTCGGCGTCCGCATCCTCGGTGAGTCCGCCCGCCTCCCTGACGGCGTCGAATACCATCTGCCCTCTCGTCAGCGTAACGATGCCTGGATTTTTCACGCATCCCACCACATAGACCTTGATCTCGTCCTCTTTACCATTGGATCCGATGCCCGCTTTCGCGTCCTCTCCGGCATTTCCCGGGATGCCCGGCCCTCCGCCCGGATCCTGGTCAGCATTCGCTATTTCCATAGCTTTGCTCCCATAATTGTCATCGGCTCTGTTCCCATTCCCGGCCAAAGCCCCGTCACGTTCAGCATCATTGGTCTCACCGTTTCCTGACGTCTGCTGCATGATCGCCTGTCCTTCTTCTATGATTATGTCTCCCCTCCCGCCGAAAAGAAAGATCCCCGCGAGCACGCCCAGTAAAACCAGAGCGGAAACCATCGAAAAAAGAAGTTCTGTTTTTATCTCCATTTCTTTCCCTAAAAACCGGACTTTCATAGTATATTACCTCCATTTTTTGTATAATTCTCCTTCCGATGTTATTTTCCTTTATTTTCCGATACACTTTTAATATTTTTTAACTTACACAGTAATATTTTTGCTATACTTTAAATGAGAAAACATATCCCGGAGGGTACAGATGAAAAAGCTGCTGACATTGGCAATGATTGTGCTGCTGACAGCTTCGAGCATTGGTATCGCATATGCGCAGCCGCCTTCACTGGATGCAAGGGCTTACATATTGATAGATGCACAGACCGGCGACGTTCTGTGTGAGAAGAATTCCCGCGAAACACTGTATCCCGCCAGTACGACCAAGATAATGACTGCAATACTTGCGCTGGAACTCGGAGATCTCGACGAAGTGATGACAGCGAGCCAGTCCGCCATAGATGCCATCGGTTATAACGGAAGCAATATAGGGATAATACCCGGCGAGAAGATCCGCATGGAAAACCTGCTCCAGGCGATGCTTATCAGTTCCGCAAACGAAGCCGCTAATATAATCGCAGAAAACATAAGCGGCAGCATGGAGGAGTTTGTGGAACTGATGAACAAGCGGGCTAAAGAACTTGGGACAGTCGAGACCCATTTCGCCAATCCGAGCGGTATCCATGATACCATGCATTTCACAACTGCGGCTGACCTGGCATGCATTTCAAGGTATGCGATGACATTGCCGAAATTCAGGGAAATAGTGGGCACACACAGCTTTACGATGCCTGCTACGAACAAGCACTCGAAGTGGCCTGAGCTGACAAATTCCAATAAGCTCATGCTCAACAACACAAGCGACCTGTATGAGATCAACGGCATCAAAACAGGGTTTACCGGACCCGCCGGCAATTGCCTGATTTCATCCGCAAGGAACGAAGATGGCATGGAACTGATCGCAGTCGTAATGGGCGTCAAAAATGAGAACGCTGCCGAAAATGTCAGGAAATACTCAAAAGAACTGCTTGATTACGGTTTCACGGATTTCGAACGTGTCGAACTGATACAGAAAGGCCGGGTATACAGGAATATAAAGGTGGAAGATGCGGCGGACATATACGGCCTCGACCTGGTAACGGAGGACTCGCTTGTCCGTGTGCTGCCTAAAGATCTTTCACAGAGGAATATCCAGGAGATCTCACATATAAACGGAGAGATCCACGCCCCGGTCAACAAGGGCGACAGGATCGGGTATGTCGAATTCCTGAAGGACGGTGTTTCCATCGGTAAAGTGGACCTGATCGCCGCAAGGGATATCGAATATAAACCGAACCCTGTCTCACTTACCGCTTTGACGCAGCATCCGGAGACCATCCTGGACAATATTTACTTCAAAATCGGTATATGCTGTGCCGCCTTCATCATATTTCTCATACTCGTCAGGCTGTTTGTAAAGGCGCTTTCACGGAGATCCCGCAGCAGAAGATACTATTGACAGGCAGGTATTTACTAGCAAACTCAACATAATATATAATATATGGGCAGAGAAACGGCTTATTCTCGCCATTTTTTTGAGAGGTGTTATCAAATGACATCGAAACCAAACCGTGAAGTGCGCCAGATACGTGACCTCAAGGATATGCTGGTGCAAAGCGCCGAGTTGTACGGCGACAATGAAGCTTTTTACCTCAAATCGAATGACGGTACCTACAAAGGAATAACATACAGGGAATTCAAAAGAGAAGTCGATTCATTCGGCACTGCCCTCGTGGATCTAGGGCTGAAAGGAAAATCCATAGCGGTCATCGGCGAGAACCGTTATGAATGGTGCCTGACCTACCTGGCAGTTGCAAACGGCGTCGGCGTCATCGTGCCGCTTGACAGGGAGCTGCCAAAAGATGAGATCGAAAACCTGCTGATCCGCTCACACGCCAGCGCGGTGGTCTTTTCCGGAAAGCACGAAAAAGATATGCGGCTCATTTCATCAGCAGTTCCGCAGGTGGAGTACTTCATAAACATGGACGCTGATGAAGACGACGGCAGGTTCCTCTCCATGAAGAAACTCGTTCGTAAGGGCGGGGACCTGCTGGATGAAGGCGATCGTACATATATCGACGCGCAAATCGATCCGGACGCATTCGGCATCCTGATCTTCACTTCAGGCACAACGGACCTGGCAAAAGGCGTCATGCTTTCGCACAGGAACATAGTCTCGAACATCATGTCCGTTTGCTCGGTGCTGTATATCGACGATACCGATTCGACCCTGATCATGCTCCCGCTCCATCATACATATGCCTGCACCACAAGTTTCCTGCTGATACTGTACAATGGCTGCAGGATATCCTTTATCGAGGGACTCAAACATATCGCAAAGAACATGAAGGAAACGAATCCGTCCATTATCATGGCCGTACCGCTTTTGCTCGAATCCATGTACAAGAGGATATGGGATTCCATAAACAAGCAGAAGTCAGCATACAAGGTTAAAGTGGCGCTGGCTTTCAGCAAGTTGCTGCTGCTTCTTGGCATAGACGCAAGGAAGAAGTTGTTCAGGCAAATACATGAAAACATGGGCGGCAGGCTCAGGCTGATCATTTCAGGTGCTGCGGCCCTCGATCCTGCCGTATCGAAGGGTTTCCGCGATTTCGGAATTCCCCTGATGCAAGGATACGGGCTTACGGAATGTTCCCCCATCGTTACGGTCAACCAGTTGGAGAGGTTCAGGGACGATTCCATCGGGCTTCCTCTTCCCTGCAATGAAGTTATGATCTACAAGCCGAACAAGGAGGGTGTCGGAGAGCTTATCGTAAAGGGCAGCAACGTGATGCTCGGATATTTCGAAAACAGCCTGGCTACTGAAAAAGCGTTCAGGGACGGCTGGTTCCACACCGGCGACCTGGCGAAGATGACCAGGGAAGGTTTCTTCAGCATAACCGGCAGGAAGAAGAACGTCATAGTCACAAAAAACGGCAAGAACATATATCCCGAAGAGGTCGAGGCTTACCTCAACAAAAGCCCGTTCATAGCTGAATCGATGGTCTACGGCAAGGAAGACGAAGCTTCCGAAGAGACTTTCGTATATGCCATGATCGTCCCGGCCATGGATATCATAAAAGAAAGGCTTGGCAAGTCCGAGGTAACGGAGGACGAAGTCTTCAGGATCATAGACGCCGAAGTCAAGAATGTCAATAAGAAGATGCCGCTGTATAAGCGCATACTCAGGTTCACGATCCGCCAGGAAGAGTTCGCCAAGACTTCGACCAGGAAAATAAAGCGCTATATGGAGAAAATCAGTTGAAAGAGGTACGGTGACACTCCTCTGCAAGGGGTATTCCTCTGTGGCCGAGGAATGTCACACGAATGAAAAGTACGGTGACACTCCTCTGCAAGGGGTATTCCTTGAGGGATGAGGAGTGTCCCTTTTTTATTGCGCCTTCTGGCAGCAGCCATGTCCTGGTACAGCCTATATTTCAGATCATTAAATATACCTGCCTGCCTGGGCCTTCCACATTGCGGCATATTTGCCCTGCAGCCTGATCAGTTCGTCGTGGTTTCCCTCTTCGATGACTCTGCCGTTCTCCATCATTAATATGCGGTCTGCGTGACGCGTCGTTGAAAGCCTGTGGGAAATGAACACGACGGATTTGCCTTCGGCCGCCTGCAGCATGGTTTTGTTTAACTGGTACTCGGCTATCGGGTCAAGAGCGCTGGATGGTTCGTCAAGGATCACCATATGGGCATCCTTGAAAAAAGCACGGGCTATGGCAAGCTTCTGGCTCTCCCCGCCCGACAGATCGATACCTTCCTGTTCAAACTCGGTCGTCAGCTCTGTTGCAAGACCGTTGGACAGCTTGTCCAGGCGTTCCTTAAAACCGCTGTACTCCAGAGCTTTGAGCACGGCCGGCCTGCTTTCCTTTTCAATGGTTTCCTCATCCTTGTCGAGGACAACATTTTCTCCGACAGTTGCCGCAAAGATCCTGAAGTCCTGAAAAATCGTCCCGATACGGCTTCTGTACTCATGTACGTCATAATCCCTGATATCGATGCCGTTATACAGGATCTCTCCCTCATTGGGATCGTAGAGTCTCATTATGAGCTTGATCAGCGTTGTCTTGCCTGCCCCGTTGTATCCGACCAGGGCCACTCTTTCACCGGGGTGGATCATAAGGCTGATATTGTTCAGGATATAACCGTCATTTTCATTGTAGCCAAAAGAAACATTCCTCAGTTCAAGCGTACCCTGTTTTTCAGGGACAGGCAGATTCCGCTTGCTGGTTATCTTCTGCTTATAATCGAGGAACCCGCGGATTTTCTCAATATAAAGACTGTTTTCCGCGATCTGGGGTACTACGCCGGCTATATCATGGAGATTTCTCTTCAGTCCGCCGGATGTGTTCCACAGCACGACGACGCTGCTGTAGGAAATGGCTCTGCTCACGGCAGCACGGAATACAAGGTAGGAAATATATATGACATCACTTATGAAATTGTTGGTCAGATAATTCGAGACAAACCCAAGGACAGTGCGTTTCCTCGCATACTTCCCTTCCACGTCCCGTATTTTTCTGTTCGACTCGTCAAATTCCTCAAAAAGCCTGCCGGCAATGTCCGGGTTCAGTCTTAACTCCTTGGCGTACTCATTGAGGTAAAATACCCTGTGAACGTAGGCCCTCTTCCTTTCATGGGGATTTTTCTCGAGCCTGTTGCTGAAGTTGACCTTGTTGAGTATCTGCGAGAATATGAATGTCAGTGCGAAGGACACAAGTATAAAGAACATCGAAGGCCAGTCCGTCGTCAGGAAGAAAACGCCCCTGGTTATCAGCGCCGTCATCCCGGAAAAAATGGATTCCAGTATCTGGTGCGTCCTTGTGATGGACTTCTCAGCTTCCGATACCGAAAGCACGAATTCATTGTAATACCCGGGATCGTCGTAGCATTCGAGGTCCAGTTCCTTTACCTTGGCATACATCATATCCCGCAGTTTCTTTTCTATTTTGGGCAGACCCTTTTGTGACACAAGGTTCTGATAGATCCCGCTGAGCAGGAACGAAACGGCCCACGCCCCGAATACGATCAAAAGGAAGTTCACCACAATCCTTGTATGCGAAGCTGACATTCCTGAACTCTATGGATTCTATTTCCTTCCCGGGAATGATCCCGTCCTGGTCCTCCGGCAGCTTTGGCTCATATTCCATGAAACTGCGGATATTCTCCATGAATATGCCCAGCTTGACGCTGTTGAGTATGTGGTCCGTAAAGCCGATCAGTATCCAGGTGGCGGATACCATGGCGGTAGAGAGCACAGCAAGTTCCGACAGGTCCATGGTCCTGCTGACGATGGTACGGTAAGCCCCGTAGAGCAGCACTCCTTCAAAGATGATCGTAAAGGTAAAATAGTTTCTGAACCATAGTGGGATATTTATTTTAAGGACGTACTTCTCGACAGTGTCGAATATCCCTTCCAGCGCCTTTTTGTACTTATACTTCATTAGGTTATAAACATTGGAAAGCCGCATTTCCTTTGAAAAATCCGCAAGGTGCATGACCCGGTTCACGTATTCGATCCTTCTCTTGTACGGGATCAGCTCCTGGTCGCGTTTGAAGAGCATTTTGTTGTATATGTATCCGAAAACGAAGTTGCCGATTATGGGGAAGAAAACAAAAAGCACGGCTATGCTGTCTATCGTGTACATAGTGTAAAACACTATCACGGCAGCAATTCCGCTGAACACTATCCCAAACAGGTTCCGGACGATCATGGACAGGTTTTCATCGGCCTTGTCGACAGCCAGCGCGTACCTGTTGTAAAAGTCGCTGTCTTCAAAGCAACCGAGTTCGACGCTCCCGGCTTTTTTATACAGCATGCCGTAAAGCTTGCGGTACAGCGTCACACCGGCCCTCGGGAGGAACGATCCGTCAATGTATGAAATATAGGCGAAAATCATGCAAAACACCAGCCCGGAGATCAAAATGAACCTCATTATGTATGAAAAGCTCTCCTGGTTCTCTATTGCTCCGATCAGATAACGAATGAAAAACAGATCATAGAATACCCACCCAAAATAATCAATGGCACTTATAACAGCCGTATGTATGACTATTCCCCTGCACATGCCCCACATGAGCCTGACAGCATATAAAATATTGCCGATGGCACGGGTCTTGCCGGCCTGCTGCTTTTCCATTCTTTAGGTACCTCCCCGTAATGCGGAACGCATGATAATATATTACACCATTACCGTTATTTCGAGGTAAATAAAAAATAATTATAGGCAATATGATGTTACGTGTCATCAACAGAAGTGATCAAAATGACAGCGGACAGCCTTTCTTAAGACATTTGCAGCTTCAAGGCATATCTGTTTCATGGGCATATTTGCATAGATCCTGTACTGTGTTTGCCGTAAGTATAAAATATGGGCTGCCTTTCAGGCAGCCCTCCTTAATCACTTCACCACAATGTTGACCAGCCTGCCGGGCACCGCGATCACCTTGACGACCGTCTTGCCCTCCAGCAGCGCCGCGACCTTCCCGTTCTTCATCACGGCTTCTTCGGTCTGTGTTTTATCAAGGCCTGAAGGTACCATGACCTTTTCCTTGATCTTGCCGTTGAGCTGGATAACTATCTCCGTTTCGTCCCTTACGAGCGCTTTCTCGTCCCACTTGGGCCATTCCTGGCTGAAGATCGAATAGGGTCCGCCCATCTTCTCCCAGAGTTCCTCGGCAAGATGCGGCGCGAAAGGAGCCAGCAGCTTCAGAAGGTCCGTCACGGTATCGACATAGAGCCGGTTGTTCTTTCTGCCTGTACTCTCATACTTGTAAAGCGCATTTACAAGTTCCATTATCCTCGCTATCGATGTGTTGAACTGGAACCTTTCGGCATCTTCGGTGACTCCCTTTATCGCGGTGTTCCTCACGAAATCCAGTTCCTTTTCCTCACTGCCGTATTCGCCTCCTATAGTCCTGTCAAGTGCGGAAGCCGACTCGATCAGCCTTTCCAGCCTTCCCACGAACCTTGATATGGCCTTGATGCCGTCGTCGCTCCACGGCCCGCCTTCCGTATACGCAAAGCCGAAGCCCAGGTACATCCTGAAAACATCCGAACCATACTCCTGTATATAGTCATCCGGCGATATGGTATTGCCCTTGGATTTGCTCATCCTGTTGCCGTCCGGGCCAAGTATCGTGCCCTGGTGGACCAGCGAAAGGAACGGCTCGTCGAAATCCAGGTATCCCATATCACGCAGGGCCTTCGTTACGAACCTTGCATAAAGCAGGTGCATCGCCGCGTGCTCTGCGCCGCCGACATACTTGTCCACAGGCAGCATCTTGTTGATCCACTCGGTGTCGAACGCCTTTTCGGAGTTCTTATTGTCAGGATAGCGCAGGAAGTACCATGACGAGCACACGAACGTGTCCAGCGTGTCGGGATCCCTTTTAGCCGGCATGCCGCATTTCGGGCATGTGGTGTTTATGAACTCTTCGCATTTTGCCAGGGGTGATTCTCCGTCCGGAGTAAATTCTACATTGTACGGCAGTTCTACCGGCAGATCCTTTTCAGGCACGGGCACGATGCCGCAGTGTTCGCAGTGGATGACCGGTATCGGCGCTCCCCAGTAGCGCTGCCTGGATACCAGCCAGTCCCTGAGCCTGTAATTTACCTTGAATTCGCCTCTGCCCTGCTTATTGAGCTTTTTGACGATCTCCTTCCTTGCCTGTGCGGAACCCATGCCTGTGAATTCCGCGCTGTCGACCAGTATGCCGTCCTCGACGAAAGGCAGTGTGTCG
>DAOSCC010000035.1:0-13502 GCA_035361135.1 Clostridiales bacterium
CAAAGGAAAACTCCATCAGAAGTATTTCCACCAGTGAAGGGAAAGGGACCTTTTCTCTCGAAGCCTCTATTGCCAGCAGCAGGTCTGTGGGTATCATTTCATGGTGGTAATTAGTTATTGCGACATACAGCCCGGGCAGCAGCAGTGCAAGGAATCCTGCGATATAGCGTATGTAACGCAGCAGGTTGACGTACGGGAACCTTATATAGTTATCCTCAGGAGAGTGCATCAGGTCAAATGCCGTGACGGGGACCACCAGCACATTCGGCGAACCGTCGACGATAATGGCGACCCTGCCTGATACCAGCAGATCCGCAACGTAGTCTGGCCTCTCCGTGGAGATCATCTGCGGCGACGGATATACGGTACTGTCTTCTATAAGCTGCTCCAGGGCTCCGGCGTCCAGCATATAGTCGACGCCGATTCCCTCCAGTCTTCGCCTGACCTCGGCCACAAGCGCTTCATTGGCCACATCCTTGATATACATTATCGAACAGGGTGTCCTGCTTACTTTGCCCACGATCACATCCTCAACGATCAGATCTTCGTCTTTCAGCCTTTTCCTTATCTGTGCGCTGTTTGTCCTCAGCACTTCGTTGAATGCTTCCTGCGGCCCTTTGATGATTATTTCATTATTAGGCTTCTCAACACCCCTGTGATCCCAGCCCTTTACATCCGCATTAAAGCAAACGGCAAGCCCGTCGACGAAGAGTGCACAACCGCCGAAATTCACTGCTTCGACCGCCTTTTTATAGCTCTTATCTATGCTTACCTGGCAGTGAGGCATCAGCTGGCGCGCGACATAATCTTCAAGGTTTTCGGCAGTATCCTTGAGAGGCATCACGGAGTTTACCATCAACGGCTTCAGTATGTAATTGTTGATGACCTCCCTGTCAGTCATGCCGTCAAAAAAAATGATGAATGCCCTGACAGACTTGCAACCGTAAGTTATGTCGAATTCTCTGAGTATAATATCGCTGTTCACCGGGATGCTGTAGACATCCTTCATGTGCGTGATGTTGGCATCGATATCGCTTTTCACCTCATCACCGGGCTCCGGCGGTTTGTCAGACTCAGCTATCTTTTTCTCCCTGACCTTTTCAAAGCTTCCTGTACCCGCGCCTTTACTCCCTGCAGTTCCTCCGTCAGGTTTCAGTATGAACTTTTCCAGCTTTTCAGGTTCTTCAAAGAATAAGTACTTCTTCAGTTGCCTGCTGATAAACGACAAATCGAAAGCCTCCCGCATGTTAAGATTTTGTGTGCGCAGATCCGATATACGAGCCGTGTACCAATCCGCCAGGCATTACATTGCCCGGATCTGCCTTTGCGTATGCCAACTGAAATGTTATGCCATATTATGCCTCATTAGTATCATCCTGATCGGCCGATTTTATGCAGAACGCTGCGCTCATGGCAATTATGGCCGGGCTTTGGCAGTACATACGCATTACTGCACATGTAGACTGCCTTAAAAGTATTATGTAATGAGAAGGGAATGAAACATATGAAAAACCTGAAATCTATTTCTCCGGCAGGTCTGGCTATTGTATCCGCTTTGGCCGGTATCGTTCTGGTCCTTATACTGGACGAAGACAGCCTGGATGCAGTAGGGAACGTATTCGTCGGAATAGGCGGCATACTGCTCATTGCAGCCGCACAGAACGACTATCTTGACGAACTGGAAAAAGCGAAACTGCAGAATGAAATAATTGAGAAGCAGCTGGAGTATTTCAGCAGAAAGAGAAACAGCCATAAGTTGTCAGTTAAGTATGTGGATTAGTCAACCATCATGATTTCCGGATGGCAGTCACCAGTTCGGTCAGCTCCGCTGGCAAACGTCGAATAATACTTCATATTTAGCATGATTAGTAAATTATCAATAAATCATAAAATAAATTATTGGTTAATTATCGTGAAAAAATAAAACAGCGGATTTCAGAAATCCTGAAATCCGCTGTTTCGCTGGTCGGAGTGACCTGACTCGAACAGGCGACCTCTTGCACCCCAAGCAAGCACTCTAACCAAACTGAGCTACACCCCGGCAACGCATAAGAATTATAGCACACCAGGAGGGTGTTGTAAAGCATCTATTTGATCATTCTTCTTTTTGCAGACCGGTTTATCTGCTCATTTCGTCAGATTATCCCTGCTGTTCTGTCAAAAGTTCGGCCTTTTTCCCGTGACCAGTACGTAAATTATGTATGCGATAAATGCAAGGATGGCTATCGGGAGAACGACCCTGATCGTGAAACCAAGCAGGCCAAGCGCCACATACACCAGTGCAGCTATGATGACGACCGCAACCAGCAATTTAATAATGTTTTTCACAATTATCACCTCTCATAACATTTTATATTTCTGCAAGCTCACATATTACCATTTATGGAACCTGCATCTGATAATAAATACGTAAATGCATGGCAAATGTCTTGCAGAAATACTATAAAACATCATATCGCAGCCCGTCATCAAACCGAGGCACTGTATGCTGTCCTTTCGACTGCCTCCACAGCATATATCACATCACTTTCGGTATTGAAGCATCCGACACTGAACCTGACCGCCCCTCGGCCAAGAGTCCCGAGTGAACTGTGGGCGGCAGGCGAACAATGGAGGCCTGCCCTTGTACATATCCCATAATCTTTGTCCAAAAGAAAGCTCAGCTTTGCAGGATCCATATCCGACAGGTTCATCGCGACTATTCCTGAGTTCCTATCCTTATCCACAATGCTGTACAGCGTAACTCCCGGTATATTCTTCAGGCCTTCCGCCAGGAGCCTGGTCAGCCGGCTCTTGTGTTCATGAACGGTGCTGGTCCCGATTTTCATCACATAGTCAGCCCCTGCCCCAAGCCCGACTATGCCGGGAGTATTCAGTGTACCGCTTTCCAGAAAGTCAGGCATGATTTCAGGCTGGAACACATATTCGGAGTTGCTCCCGGTACCTCCTTCCATCAGCGCTCTTAGCCTGATGCCCTCCCTCACGAAAAGGCCGCCGGTGCCCTGCGGCCCCATAAGGCCCTTATGTCCCGGAAATGCCAGCATATCTATATGCCAGGCTTCCACATCTATTGGCATTGAGCCTGCCCCCTGCGAAGCGTCCACGAGGAACGGGATCCCGTATTCACGCGCGATCCGGCCTGTTTCAGCGATAGGCATTATGATCCCGTTCACATTGGAAGATAAAGTGCATACTATCAGGGCTGTATTCCTTTTTATTTCTCTGCGTATGTCGAAAGGGTCGATCTCTCCGAATCCATTTCCCTTTACCACGGAAATTTCTACGCCCAAATCGCGTTCAAGCGTCCTTAATGGCCTCATTACAGCATTGTGTTCCATTGCCGTGGTTATTACATGGCATCCGGGTGAAGCCAGACCCTTGATGGCAATGTTCAACGCTTCCGTTGCATTTTTGGTAAATGCCAGCCGCATGGAATCCCTGATGTTGAACAGCCTGCAAACTGTGTCCCGGGCCCGCATCACAGCCATCCCGGCCCTAAGCGACAGGGCATATCCCCCTCTGCCGGGATTGGCACAGTATTCCCGCATGCACCTGTCCATTTCGCGGCAGACACATTCCGGCTTAGGGAAAGATGTGGCTGCATTGTCCAGATATATCATCAAAAAAGCCCCTCAGCATTTAGTCCAGTAATATACTATGACATTCGCCGGGGGCTGTTAACTCATATTTACCGGTATTTCCGCTCATCCATGTCATTCCTTGAGCCCGAGAGCTTTTCCTGCCAGCCTGAGGACTGCGATCGCGATAACACCGCCTGTTATCGCCGTAAACAACTGCGGCCAGCTAAACAGGCCGGTCAGTGTGGCAGCCTGCTGAGGCTTCATCTCGACCAGCCTGGTGAAAACAGTTATCGAGCCAAACAGGAAGCCGAATTTAAGTACAGATCCAACAACAACGCCCAGTACGCTCCCCAGGATATTGCCGGGTGACCTGTCTTTTTTTCTGAACAGCCAGAAGGCCAGTACTATGATGATATTTCCGATTATTATAAATGGTGAAAATCCGAGTACCAACGGCGCTATTGGCGCTTTGTTGGTGAATGCCGATACAAGCGGGGCAATTACTGATATTGCAATGCCGCTCCACAGCCCTGCTGCGGCTGTTGCAATCAGCAGTGCAGCATTTACGACCGGTCCGACAATAAAATTGTTGTATGTCGGCATCGCCTTTCCGAGCAGCTGGAATGCAATCACGACTGCAAGCAATAACGCGGTGCGGGTTAAAAACTGTATCCTGTTCTTCATATTGATTCTCCCCAATATCCTGCTTTATATATATTTCTATTAAATTATACCACCCGGGCAGAAAAAATAAAGGTACAGTAACGTACCTCTTCCATTTATATATTTACTTCACCTGTTTCCTGCATTTCTATATGCGAAGAGCCAGGTATGCCGGCAGTACCGGCACTGCAAACAGCAGGTCTCAAACCAGTACAGGCTCCAGCTGCCTGCCTTCAAGAGCCGCCTGTATCGCGGGTATTATCAGATCGAATCGTGCAACCAGTGAGTTGCATTTCCTTTGCGGATCGTCCTGCCTGTATGGCACGAAGAATATATTTTTACAGCTTTGGAGCAGCCCGATGTTTTTCGCATTGATCCCAAGCCCGTCGTTTGTGGACGGTGCCAGCAACAGGGGCCTGCCGTTCCGCAGGTGTGCCTTGCATGCCATGGTAACCGGAGTGTCGGTAATGCCGTTGGCCAGCTTTGCCAGCGTGTTTCCCGTACAGGGCGCGACCACCAGTATGTCGAACAATGCTTTGGGACCGATCGGTTCTGCTTCGGTTATCGTCCTTATAACGCTCCTGCCCGTTACAGCCTCTATCTTTATCTTCCACTGTTCGGCGCTGCCGAACCTGGTGTCGAATTTGTCTACTGCATATGATATGATCGGCGTTATATCCGCTCCCGCAGCCGACAGTTTCTCCAATTCGGCTATCACTTCGGAAAAAGTGCAGAATGAACCGGTGAATGCAAATCCGATCTTCACGTTCTTCAGCTGCATTTTTCACACCCCCAGTTCCTGCAGGATGTTGTAAATCGTCTGCTTCATATAATTCGCAGCTGTCACCGGGGCTACCTTGCCGGGCAGCGACAGCGCCCAAATGACCTTGATCCCGATCAGTTTTGCCTTGTCGAAGTCCACTCCTCCCGGTTTGGACGCCAGGTCTATGACAAGGCATTCCTTCCCGATCAGTTCGAGTTTTTCATAGTCGAGGATCCTGCTCGGGATAGTATTGATGATCAGATCCATTTCGGCAAGATATTTAGATAGCTCGTTTATGTAAACCGGCCTTATGCCATAAGCTTTCAGCCACGCTATATCCGAGCACTTCCTTGCCGCGACATAAACCTCCGAACCAAGTCCGGACAGCATTTTCGCCAATACCTTGCCAAGTCTTCCATAGCCGAGCACCAGCACCCTGCTGCCATTCAGCGTTATGGGCAGTTCCTCCATCGCGATCTGGATAGCGCCTTCTGCAGTCGGTATCGCATTGAGGACAGCCATCTCTTCACGCTCAAGTATGTCTATGGGTCTGACATTATATGCCTGAGCTATCTGCAGGATCCTTTCGTTGATCCTTCCCGCGATGAACAGCTGGTTTTCCTTCATAATACTGAACACATCACTGATATGTATCTTGCTGCCGTGAAACGGTGCATTCAGTATTTCATTATCATTAGTACACGGCAATGGACCTATGACGATATCCGAACCGGCAATGGCCGTCTCCAGATCTTCCGTTTCCGTAAGGCTCGAACTGAAACCTGCATTTTTGAAGCCGAACAGGCTGACATGGTTCCCGTCGGAATTAATAGCCTCAGCCAGCTTGACATTCCTCAGATCACCGCCGATCACGGCATATTTCCTGGAATCCATAACTTTACCTCCCGATGCTGACATGGACATCCCCTGTTTGTACAAAAACCGATCTGTGCCGGAATGTCCTTCCAATAACATGCTAATTCATATTATGTATATCCCCGGAAACAGGTGCTTGTTCAGTAAGTGACGCTGGCAGGCAGACACGGGAACCGTCGAGACATTTAAAACAGGGTGACGGTTCTCATGTCAGAGAGCCAGGAACCGTCCCCTGTATTAAAAAGCTCCGGGACTGTGCTGATCGTTCCGGAGCATGACTCTTCACATTGGGATATGGTCTGGCGAGGGTCCTGTACATTGGTATATCATCCGAGAATCGCCGCGCACTGGCCGGCATTGATCTTTCCGACAACTGATAATCCTTTCCTGTCGCTTCCGAATATACGGACTATCATCCTGTCGATGTCATCCATCGTTATCGAACTGATTTTGTCAAGTATCTCATCGGGTGTGTATATATATCCGAGCAGCAGTTCGGATTTGCCTATGCTGTTCATCCTGCTGCTTGTACTTTCAAGACCAAGTATATAGTTTCCTTTCATCTGCTCTTTCGTTCTCTCCAGCTCAGCCTGTCTTATCCCGTTCTTCCTCAGGCTCCCGATTTCTTCTTCGATCAGGCTTGCCACGACTTTCAGGTTTTCCGGCTTCATACCGGCATATATGGTAAAAAGGCCGGTATCCGTGTATGTCGTAGGATATGAATATATCGAATAGACAAGCCCTTTCTCCTCCCTTATCTTCTGGTACAGCCGGGAACTCATGCCTCCCCCGAGTATGTTGCTGATGGCGAGGAGCGGGTAAATATCATCATCTCCGGTTTTAATACCTTCATACCCGATACAGATATGGACCTGTTCCGTATCTTTTTCCTTTATGCCGGTTCCGGGTTTGAATACGACACGCTGAAGCTCCTGGTCTTTTCCGTTTTTGGGTTCCCAGTCGCCGAAGTACTTCTCCAGCAGTGCCTCAAACCTGTCTTCATCATAATTGCCAACTACGGAAATGACCGTATTGGTCTGAGTATACCTTTCATTTATGTAATCAAGTATCATCTGCCGGTTTATATTCCTCAGCGAGCTTTTTGTCCCGAGGATCGGTCTGCCGATGGAACTGTCGGCCCAGACAGTTTCCGAGAGGAGGTCATGTACCAGTTCTTCGGGAGAATCCTCATACATGCTTATTTCCTCGAGGATGACTTTTTTCTCCAGTGCTATATCCTTTTTGTCGAAGATGGAGTTGAAGAACATGTCGCCCAGTACATCCAACGCTATCTCTATATGTTCATCGAGCGTCTTGGTATAAAAGCACGTGCATTCCTTGCCCGTGAAGGCGTTGATCTGTCCGCCTATATTGTCTATGCATTCTGCTATCTGTGCCGCAGTCCGGGTACTCGTGCCCTTGAAAAGCATATGCTCCACAAAATGCGATATGCCGTTGTTCTTCGGATTTTCATTCCTTGATCCCGTCCTGACCCAGATGCCTGTCGAGACAGATCTTACGTAAGGTATATTTTCGCATACCACCCTTACGCCGTTTTTCAATGTAAACTTTCTGATCATATTGCCTCCCTGGATATTATTATCGTCTACGCATTATTTTATCTATAATGCACGAACCAAATAAAAAAGGACGGTTTCAACAGTTGCCTCAGCCTCTGCGGAACCGTCCTTTTTCACGATATCATTTCTTGTCGGTATCGTTCTCCGGCAGCGCATCTTTCCTCGACAGGTTGATGCGGCCCTGCTTGTCTATGTCCAGTACCTTGACAAGCATTTTGTCTCCGACCTTGCATACATCTTCCACCCTGGACACCCGCTTGTTATCAAGCTTGGAAATATGGACAAGCCCTTCCTTGCCGGGCGCGAATTCTACGAATGCGCCGAAATTCATTATCCTGGTCACTCTTCCAAGAAACACCTGGCCGGGCTGTACATCCCTGGCTATTGCTTCTATGATAGCCAGCGCCCTCTTACCGGCTTCTTCATCCGGGGTCGAGACCAATACCCTGCCGTCGTCTTCGATATCGATCTTCACGCCGGTTTCATCGATTATCCTGTTTATTACCTTCCCGCCTAGTCCGATGACTTCCCTGATCTTGTCGGGATCTATATCCAGCCTGTACATTTTGGGCGCATATGGTGAAAGCGACTTCCTGGGCTCGGATATCACAGGCAGGATGATCTCGTCGAGTATCTGCCAGCGTCCCTTCCTGGTAAGCTGCAGTGCCTGCTCGATTATTTCATATGAAAGTCCGTCCACTTTGATATCCATCTGGATCGCGGTGATGCCTTTCTTCGTGCCCGCCACCTTGAAATCCATGTCGCCGAAGAAATCTTCGATTCCCTGTATA
Source organism: Clostridiales bacterium (assembly GCA_035361135.1). Classification (GTDB taxonomy): domain Bacteria; phylum Bacillota; class Clostridia; order Acetivibrionales; family DTU013; genus DTU013. Next base: position 8,255 of record DAOSCC010000035.1, read on the forward strand.
TCCATGAATGTGACGAATCTTTCCGGATTTTCCTCGTCGATAACCAGACCTGCGGAAATACCTGCAACGGGCGCTTTGATCGGCACACCGGCATCCATGAGCGCAAGCGTGCTTCCGCATACGCTGCCCTGCGAGGTGGAACCGTTGGACATCAAAACTTCCGAAACCAGCCTGATGGCATACGGGAATTCGTCTTCGCTAGGTATGACCGGCTCCAGTGCCCTTTCAGCAAGCGCTCCATGTCCGATTTCTCTTCTTCCGGGGCCTCTTGATGTTTTCGCTTCTCCTACGCTGAAGCCGGGGAAGTTGTAATGGTGCATATACCTTTTCTCTTCTTCAAGATCCACACCGTCAAGCATCTGGGCCTCACTTATGGAACCGAGCGTGACGATGGTCATCACCTGTGTCTGGCCTCTCTGGAAGAGACCTGACCCATGGGCCCTCGGAAGCAGAGATACAGCCGCCGACATGGGCCTTATCTCGTCCAGCCTTCTTCCGTCCACCCTCTTGCCTTCTTTGAGTATATAATCCCTTACTATTTTCCTCTCGATCTTGTAAATGGCTTCAGCGATCTGCGCAGCACTTTCAGGGAACGTTTCAGCCAGTTGCTGCGTTACTTCCTCGGTGATTGCCGACACCCGTTCATCCCTTACGGTCTTGTCATCAGTCAGCACGGCTTCGCGCAGTTTTTCATAAGTGAGTTCATATACTGCATCATACAGTTCCTTCGGGACTTCTGCCGACTGGTATTCGAATTTGGGCTTTCCGACTTCGGCAACGATGCCTTTTATGAATTCGGTGATCTTTTTGATCTCTTCATGGCCTTTTTTGACGGCCTTCATCATTATTTCCTCTGATACTTCCTTCGCGCCGGCTTCGATCATCGTGATCTTTTCGCTCGTACCTGCCAGCGTTACGTACATTTCGCTCTTTTCCCTCTGCGCTGCGTTGGGGTTTATGATTATCTCCCCGTCGACCAATCCCAGAACGACTCCTCCGATCGGGCCGTTGAACGGTATGTCGGAGATGCTTAGCGCGACTGACGTACCGATCATAGCCGCTATCTCGGGCGAATTATCCTGGTCGACCGAGAGCACCGTATTAACAACTACGACATCGTTTCTCAGATCTTTCGGGAATAACGGGCGTATAGGCCTGTCAATGACCCTGGCGGTCAGTATAGCCTTTTCAGACGGTTTTCCTTCCCTTTTTATAAATCCTCCGGGTATTTTCCCTACGGCATACAGTTTTTCTTCATAGTCTACGCTGAGAGGGAAGAAATCGATCCCTTCCCTTGGAGCCGGTGATGCTGTTGCCGTGGACAGGATGACCGTGTCCCCGTATCTTACGAGCGCAGATCCGTTAGCAAGCTGCGCAAGCTGGCCTGTCTCGATGGTGAGATTCCTGCCGGCAAGTTCCATACTGAATTTTCTGTACATATAATGCCTCCTTTGTAATACTGCATGACGGAAGAGGCAGTTGATACAGAAAACGGACACCAGAAGCCGTAACCCGCATGCCCGCTCCGTTTTACGGATCCTGGTCTCTGTTCTCTGTCAACTACGCAATCTTCCTGTCTGCAGCTTGATTTATATATTTAATAAAGATATTATTGCACCGTCATGTAAAAATAATGAGCGGGATAACCCGCCCACTGTCACTTTCTGAGGTTGAGCTTGTCAATGATTTCACGGTATCTTTCTATGTCTTTCCTCATCAAATAGTTCAGCAGACCTCTTCTCTGGCCAACCATCTTCAGCAGACCTCTCCTTGAATGGTGATCCTTTTTGTGCACCTTGAGGTGTTCGTTGAGATGGTTGATCCTTTCCGTGAGCAGCGCGATCTGCACTTCCGGCGAACCGGTATCGTTTTCGTGAAGCTTGTACTTTTCGATTATTTCCGCTTTCTTTTCTTTCTGCATCAAGATTGCCTCCTTTTCTTTTTAACCACCGTGAGCCAGGTAGCCGGTCGGAGCTTCCGGCAACCGAGCACATGGTTGAACTATGCACTGATGTATTCTAACATATTATTCCCATAAAGTAAATGATATATTTTGAATAAAAATCAGAAGCCTAAAAATCAAACGTCCAGTTGTATGCCTTGCCTGCCAGCTTTTTTACTTTATCGGCAAAACCCTCGGCCGTTTTTACATGATACGAGGTCTCCCCTGCCGGTTATCCGCAGTCTGTCCGCCGGGCGTATCTGCAATTCCCAGGTTCCCGCCTGTACAGGATGTGACCGAAGCAGTCAGCAGAACAACTGCCAGCATAATCCATACGATCCCTGAACCCTTTATGTTTTTCATAGCTTTGCCTCCCCGTTATTTCAAGTCAATACCTCCTTACGATAGTTTCTGCGATCAGACAGTTTATAACACTTAGTTTTAAAGGAAATTTCATCCTGTAGAAAATTTTGCATGATCAATGTTCATTGGCCAGCAAATTCTATCGCAGCTTTTATGTATACCACGCATAGCGCAGTAAGGCAATGAGATGCATTCACAAATCAGGACGATGCAGTTCGAACATTTTTATGTAAACATGAATATTATATACAAAAAGTATATTGGAGGGAGTCTGATGTTCGGAACCAACATTATGCCCGAGGCATACGCAAATATACCGTCGGAAGTTTTCGCCGGCAGCAAGGCCAAGGAAAAAGCCGCAGCAGCACAAAAAATATCTTGCCACGATTTCGATATGTGTAAACTGCAGTATTACGACCCTCAGCCTATTGTCGGCGCCAGGCTTGCACATGCCTATGTACCCTTTCAGTGCCTTTGCTGCCTTTATCCGCCTCTGCTGGGTCTCAAGCAGGGCACCATATTCCCGGAACTCGACAGACCGTACGGAGCCGATCCGGCATACTCGTATGACGGATGATGCCGGTTTAATTTTGATTGGAGGTGTTTTGCATGCATGATGCCCGCGAAAAAATGCTGAGGGAAATCCAGGCTTTAGAATTTATGGAGGTAGAACTTAATCTTTATCTCAATACTCACCCGTATGACCAGCAGGCGCTCATGATCTTCATGAATACGGCCCGGCAGCAAAAAATGCTGCGCGATAATTATGAACGCATGTACGGTCCGCTGACTGCCAGCTCAAGCAATTCGTTCCCGTGGCCCTGGATCGAAAGTCCGTGGCCCTGGGTAGCATGACAAACAAGTACAGTATTCCAGTCACTTGAAGGAGGTTGTATAAATGTGGGTTTATGAGAAAAAGCTGCAATACCCTGTTAAAATAAAGAACTGCAATCCCAGGCTTGCCAAATACATCATCACGCAATACGGAGGACCTGACGGCGAACTGGCAGCTTCCCTCAGATACCTGAGCCAGCGGTACAGCATGCCGACGGAAGTTGCAAAGGCAACTCTCAACGATATTGGGACAGAAGAACTCGCCCATCTGGAAATAGTCGGCACCATCGTATACCAGCTTACAAAGGGAGTGCCTCCGCAGATCCTTGAGAAGGAAGGCCTCGGCGGATATTATGCCGACCACGACAGGGGCATCTATCCCGTGAACGGGGACGGCGTACCGTTCACCGCGGCATATATCGGCGTCAAGGGTGATCCGATAGCCGATCTCGTAGAGGATCTGGCCGCAGAGCAAAAAGCACGTGCGACATATGAGGGCCTCATCAATATGACAGACGATCCTGATGTCATAGATCCTCTACGCTTCCTCAGGGAACGTGAAGTGGTCCATTTCCAGCGCTTCGGTGAAACTAATCGTTAAGATGACAATGGATATAAAACCAGTAAAATAAGTACATACAGCGAGTTTTAATAATACCATAAATATCTTATACAACAGTCACGATAAATGTTATTAGCTCTCTGAAGGCACAGAGGGCTAAATTTAATTTGAATTACCTCCATTTTAATGTGATGCCTGCTGAAATTTTCTGCACATTGAATTTTTTATCTAACAATAACGATGATTTATATGCTAAAATATTTAAGACAAATTGAGTAAGAGAAGGGACAAGATATGAAAAATATATTAATAAATAATGTTGTTGAAGCAACTTTAAAATATCTTCAAACAATGCCAAAAGAGAAGCGTAAGGCAATTGGACAATTTTTCACATCAGCTGAAACAGCACAGTATATGGCAACGATGTTTGATAAACCAAAAAAGAAAGAATTAAGTATATTAGACCCGGGAGCAGGTTCAGGTATTTTATCGGCAGCAATAATAGACAGGTTGCAAGAGGATGATACTGTTAAAAGGATTAGACTTACTTGTTACGAAACCAGTGAGGACATACTACCTATCCTAAGGACTAATCTACAATACATGAAAGAGAATTCACAAAAATCTATGGATTACGAAATCATAGAAGAGAATTACATAACTTCTCAGGCTGCCGACTTTAATCAAGGTATGTTTGCTTCGAGTAATCCGATTAAGTATGATTGGATAATTGGAAATCCACCATATATGAAAATAGCTAAGGATTCATCTGAGGCCTTGGCTATGCCTGCTGTCTGTTATGGTGCACCCAACTTGTACTTTTTATTTGCTGCTATGAGCCTATTTAATCTTGATAAACAGGGTGAAATGGTTTATATCATACCTCGCTCTTGGACTTCTGGGGCTTATTTTAAAGCATTTAGAGAGTATTTACTGACGGAGGGTACATTACGTCAGGTGCATTTATTTGTAAGCAGAGACGAGGTCTTTGAAAATGAGAGCGTTTTACAAGAAACAATGATAATCAAGGTAGACAAGTCTAATAACAGAGGTACAGTAAAGATAACTTCAACAAGGTCCAATAAGGATTTTAACAATATAAACACTATTGAAGTACCTTACAATGTCATTGTTTATGGTGTTGACAAGTATGTTTATCTTGTCACCACCAAGGAAGAATTAAAGGTACTGCAAACACTTGAAAAATGGAAAGATACGCTGCCTTCTATCGGCCTGCGAATGAGAACGGGTTTAACTGTTGACTTTCGCAGTCGAGAGTTTTTGAGGAGCGAGCCAGGTGAAGGAGTAGTTCCCTTGTTTTATGCACAGCATATTCAAGCTGGCAGAGTAGTTTTCCCCGTTGGAAAAGAAGGTGAATATATCACTACTGAGCGCAGTGGGCTAATCCAGAGAAATAAAAACTACCTTTTAATTAAAAGATTTACGTCGAAAGAAGAAAAACGACGATTACAATGTGGGATTTACTTGGCCTCTACACAGCCAGACTATAATGCCATAAGTACAGATAACAAAGTAAATTTTATTGA
>DAOSCC010000036.1:0-13233 GCA_035361135.1 Clostridiales bacterium
GGCATCTTCGCTTTCATGGGCAAGTTCGGGTCACAGGTCGATAAACTGATATGGAAAGCGCCGTCATATATAAAGCTGCTCCCGTTCTTCGACGAACCGTATGATATAGGGCAGGAGATCCATATGTCAGGAATGAACCGCATCGTGAATGTACAGAAGGCATTCGAACTCATGACACTGCCCGAAGGCAAGGGCGAAATAGTCATCAGCGTCGAAGATCCTTTCTTCCCTGTGAATACGGGAAATTACCGGATCGTATGGAACGACGGAGAGCGCAGCGTGCAAAAGACAGACGCCGGACCTGACCTTGCCTGCAGCGTCCAGGCATTATCCCAGCTTGTCACCGGTTTTCTTACCCCGGATGATCTGGAGTTTGCAGGTAAGGTCTCGATAAACGGCAAAAGAGATATCCTGGCGAAAGTCTTCAGGCCAAAAAGGCTGTTCATAAACGATTATTTCTGATAAATGTGGAAAGACCGGCAAAGGGACGGTCGAGCCTGCCGAAAAAGTCCCGGACGATTCCTCGAATTTGCTGAACCGGACTTGAGAACCGTCCCCGCGTCTCGCGGGAACCATCCCCCTGTCCTGGATTACGCTCGTGACGGACACGCTGACCCTGGCTAACGGTTGGCGCTGCCAACCCCCGTAACGGACTTTCACCGTCAAGGTCGCGCGCATGCCGCGCGCACAACCAAAAGGGCTGCCCCTGCGGGCAGCCCTCTGTGTTTGTTTTTTCAACCGATGTATCAGCGATCCAAACCGCCAAATCAATCGTCGTCCTCTTCGTCGGACATGGTCTTCTTTGCCTCATCGATGACCTTCTGGGCAATGTTGGCCGGGACTTCCTCATATCTTTCAAATGTCTGCTTGAAGTAACCCCTGCCTTGCGTCATGCTCCTGAGGTCGATGGCATATTTGAACATCTCGGCCATCGGGACCTCGGCGACGACCTGCTGCAGGCCGTCCTCATACGGGTTCATCCCGAGTATCCTGCCTCTCTTTTTGTTCAGGTCTCCTATGATATCGCCCATGTAGCTGTCGGGGATATATACCTCGACGTGCATGATAGGCTCGAGCAGTACCGGTGCAGCCTCAGGCAGACCTTTCTTGTATGCGAGGCGTGCAGCGATCTTGAATGCCATTTCAGATGAGTCGACATCGTGGTATGATCCGTCGACGAGCGTCGCCTTCAGGTTGACAACAGGATATCCTGCAAGCACGCCGTGCTGGATCGCCTCGCGGAGGCCTTTTTCAACTGCCGGATGATACTGCTTCGGTACCGATCCGCCGAATATCTTTTCTTCAAATGTCAGGTCTTCCGTTTCACCGGGTTCGAATTCGATCCATACATGTCCGTACTGGCCGTGTCCGCCGGACTGTTTCTTGTGCTTTCCTTCGACCTTTACTTTCTTTCTGATCGTCTCCCTGTAAGGTACCTTGGGATCGGTAAGGTTCACGTCGACACCGAACTTGGACTTGAGCTTGCTTACGATAACGTCAAGATGCTGCTCTCCCATACCGGATATGATGGTCTGTTTTGTCTCGGCATTGATCTCCACCCTGAAAGTCGGATCCTCATCCTGGAGCCTGCTGAGGCCTGAGCTTATCTTTTCCTCGTCGCCCTTTGCCTTGGGTTCGACTGCGAGCGACAAAGCCGGTTCGGGGAAGACTATCTTGTCAAGCTCGACCTGGTTGCCGGGATCGCACAAAGTATCGTTGGTACTCGTGTACTGGAGCTTCGCAACTGCTCCTATATCGCCTGCGATGAGCTTGTCTGCAGGCACCTGCTTCTTTCCTCTCAGCATGAATATCTGGGCGATCTTTTCGTTCTTTTCCGCTCTTGAATTATATACCGTTGAATCGGACTTCAGTGTGCCCGAGTAAACTCTGAATATCGATATCTTTCCGACGAACGGGTCTGCTATCGTCTTGAAAACAAGGGCTGACAGTTTTTCATCCGCGGAGTTCTTCAGTTCGACGACCGTATCAGTACCAGGCTTGACAGCCTTAATAACAGGCTTGTACTCAGGTGATGGCATATAATCGACTATCATGTCCATCAGCGCCGTGATGCCCTGATTCAGCAGTGCCGCTCCGCAGAGCACAGGAACTATCGAGCAGTCTGCTATGCCTGCGCGAAGGCCGTTTATCATTTCTTCGGCAGTAAACTCCTCACCGCCGAAATATTTCTCCATCAGTTCCTCGCTGGTCTCTGCGACTGCCTCGTTGAGGGCTTCCTTGGCCTCGGCGATCCTGTCGTTCAGAGATGCAGGGATATCGGTATCGACAAGCTTATCCTTGTCGAACTTCTTAGCTTTCATATTAACTACATCAACAAATCCAACAAACTTTTCCCCTTCGAGAATAGGAAGCTGGAACGCGATAACGCTCTTGCCGAATGTATCTTTCAACTGGTCGAGGACTTCGAAGAAATTGGCATGCTCCTCGTCCATCTTGCTTACGAAAAACATTCTCGGTATTCCCTGTTCCTTTGCATAAGCCCAGGACTTCTCGGTTCCTACCGCGACGCCGCCCTTGCCCGGTACCAGGATTACGGCGCTGTCCGCAACTCTGATTCCTTGCTTGACCTCTCCGACGAAATCGAAATATCCGGGAGTATCGATGATATTGATCTTATGATCCTTCCATTCACAGGGTGCAATGGAGGTGCTGATGGAAATCTTTCTCTTGACCTCTTCAGGGTCATAGTCCATGGTGGTATTGCCGTCGTTAACCTTGCCAAACCTGTCAAGCACTCCGGTATTGAACAGCATGGCTTCTGCCAGAGTCGTCTTGCCCGCCCCGCCGTGCGACATCAGGCACACGTTGCGGAGCTTTCCCGCGGTATAATCTTTCATATGAATTCCCCCTTGTATTGTTTACGCTCTAATATATTTTCCTGTACTTAGGAAAACAATTCAAGAATAAATGGGTATTATGACACAATGTATATTATAACATACATCGAGGCCAGTTCAAGGATTTTCTTACGGCTGCCGCAATAGTCGGCCTTCATTTGAAAAAGTAATATCAACCCTTTAATTATGAACAGCGGAATTAACTTTTGCAAATCCGTTTTCCCTGTACATGAGCAGTTGATCCCGCGCTCCTTTTTCTTGACAATTATATGATATCATTGTACATTAAAATCAAAATTGCGCCCGCCGTAAACGCGGCGCGTTTCATCAGCGGGCGGCGTTTTCAAACCGGAAGTACGGCAAAACGGCAGAACGGAAACAATAAGTTCAGTAAAGGCCAATGCACGCGCAAATACACAGGCCGCTCCACTGGCCGGCGTACATGCGTAGGTGCGGGCCAAAACGTGTAAAAACGAAATACGGCAGAAAGGAAGGTAAATATGATCATCGTAATGAAACCCGGCGCAAAGGAGTCCGATATCCGGGAAGTCTCCAATGTGCTGCAGAACGCCGGTCTTGGCGTCCATGTATCCAAAGGCGCCGAAAGGACCATCATAGGAGTCATAGGCGACAAAAGGCTCCTCAACGGGATCCCGCTCGAACTGATGCAGGGCGTCGACAAGCTGGTCCCGATAATGGAAAGCTACAAGCTGGCAAGCAGGACCTTCAAACCCGAGCCGAGCACAATACGCGTCGGCGGAGTGGAGTTCGGCGGCAGGCAATTTGTCATGATAGCAGGTCCATGCGCGGTGGAAAGCCGCGAACAGATAATGGAAGCGGCAAAAGCAGTCAAAAAATCAGGCGCTGCGATGTTAAGGGGCGGCGCATTCAAACCAAGGACATCGCCTTACTCATTCCAGGGGCTGGAAGAGGAGGGCCTGAAAATGCTTAAGGAAGCAAGCGAAGCCACCGGCCTTCCGACAATAACGGAAGTAATTAGCGAGCACTCGGTTGAAATTGCGTCAAAATATGTAGACATGTTCCAGATAGGCGCGCGCAATTCACAGAACTTCCACCTGCTGAGGGAGGTGGGGCGGTCAGGAAAGCCCGTCCTCCTCAAGAGAGGGTCCGCCACCACGATAGATGAATGGCTGAACGCAGCGGAGTACATCATGAGCGAAGGTAATTACAACGTTGTACTCTGCGAGCGCGGTATAAGGACATTCGAGACGGCTACGAGGAACACGCTGGATATAAGCGCGGTCCCAGTGGTAAAAAAGCACAGCCACCTGCCTATCATCGTCGACCCAAGCCACGCGGCAGGCAAAGCAGATTACATCATCCCCCTGTCCAGGGCGGCTGTCGCAGCGGGAGCCGACGGGTTGATAATAGAAGTGCACCCAAGCCCGAAATGTGCGCTCTCCGACGCGGCACAGCAGCTTGACCCGGAAACGTTCGACAGTTTGTGTAAAGATATAGGAAGGATTGCCGAAATAGTAGGCAGAGAGTTCAGATATGGAGCCGAATAATTTGAAAATCACAATTATCGGGCTTGGGCTGATAGGCGGCTCTCTTGCAAGGGCAATGCACGGAAAGCTGGGGGTGCAGAGCATCACGGCGGTAGACCGCGACAGCGCGTCACTCGGACTGGCACTGGAACAGGGAGTGATAGGAAAAGGGCTTGTTACTCCGGACGACAGTGTCTACGACTCGGATATCATTTTCATCTGTACTCCGATAAAGCAGATTATTGAGTATATAGACGAACTTGCTTCAAAAGTAAAGGGAACATGCATCATCACTGATGTTGGCAGCACGAAGGGCGCCATTACCAGCCATGTCGAAAGGCTCCCGCACCCCATTTGCTTCATCGGGGGCCATCCGATGGCCGGTACGGAAAAGTCGGGCTATGCAAACAGCCTGACGCACCTGTTTGAAAACGCATATTATATACTCACCCCGGCCAGCGGAGCCACGGAAGATTCCGTGAGGCGGCTTTCATCGCTGGTGGAAGCCATCGGGGCCATCCCGGTGGTGATGACGCCGGAAGAACACGACATGGCGGTAGCCGGGATAAGCCATCTGCCCCACGTCCTCGCGGCCGCCCTGGTCAATACGGTAAAGGACATCGACAACAGCACGGGAAGGCTGCAGGCCCTGTCTGCAGGCGGATTCAGGGATATAACCAGGATAGCGTCCTCCAGCCCGGGCCTTTGGGAGAACATAGTAATGAGCAACAGGGACCGGCTGCTTGAAGTATTGAAGCAGTTGGACAGGAAACTGGCGGACTTCGCCGGATACCTGGAAAACGGCAGTTCCGGGGAGATCTACGGCTTCTTTGACAGCGCAAGGCAGTTCAGGGATTCCATATCAGACTACGGGCACGGGCTGCTGCCACGCACCCACAGGATCATCGTAGACGTCCAGGACAGGCCTGGAATAATCGGCGAGATAGCAACGTTGCTGGGCCGTCATAATATAAATATTAAGAACATATACGTCGCAAACAGCAGAGAATTCGAGCAAGGCTGCCTGGTAATAACGCTGCAGGATATGGAGAGTATGAATACAGCTTTTGACTTGCTCACGGAAAAGGGATATAAAGTATTCAGATACAAATGAGGATCGTTTAGATACAAGCGATCAGCAATTTTTATATCAGGAGGGGAAAACAACGTGTTAGTTGAGAACAGGAACAGACTGAGGGGAGAAATCACAGTACCCGGCGACAAGTCCATATCCCACAGGGCGATCGTTATCGGCGCGCTTGCAAGCGGTACGACCGAAATCGAGAATTTTCTGCTCGGAGAGGACTGCATCAGCACCATTGATTGCTTCAGGAGGATGCAGGTCAGTATAGAGATACTGAAAGACAACAAGGTCAGGGTCCAGGGCAAAGGCCTGTACGGACTGAAAGCTCCGGCATCCTCGCTCAACGCCGGCCGGTCGGGAACCGCAATAAGACTGCTCCTTGGTGTTCTCAGTGGACAGCCGTTCACATCCACCGTCATACGAAGCGAAGAATCGATGAAAAAGCCTGTAGGAAACACCGTGAATTTCCTGAGGCAGATGGGCGCTGCAATCACCGCAAAGGATAACGGCAGCATGTGCCCGTTGACGGTATCCCCCGCAAAACTAAAAGGCATAAGCTGTGAACTGCCCATACACGAAATGCATATAAAATCGCCGCTGCTCCTTGCCGGACTTTATGCGGAAGGCGAAACCGTCGTGAGTGAACCGACCAGTTCAAGGAACCATACCGAACTGATGCTCAATTACTTCGGCGCAGATATAAAAACGGAAGGAACAGTCGTCAGGTCACATCCAGTTGAAAATCTGTATGCCCAGCAAGTCACCATACCCGGAGACATATCGATGGCTGCCTATTTCATTACAGCCGCGCTCCTCGTCCCTGATTCCGATATCGTCATAAGGAACGTGGGCGTCAACCCCACCAGGTCGGGCATACTTGAAGTATATAAGTCGATGGGCGGCAAGATCGAACTGCTGGACAAGAGGACCGTCTCAGGAGAAGAGGTGGCGGACATCCATGTCCGGTCTTCAAGGCTGAAAGCCGTCAGGATCGACGAAAAACTGATACCGGGCATCATCGACGAACTGCCGGTCATAATCACAGCCTGCGCCCTGGCCGAAGGTACGACCGAAATTACCGGCCTCTTCGACTTCAAGGTCAAAAAGACCGGCAAGATCAAGGCAATATCGCTGGAGCTTTCAAAGATGGGCGCCAGGATAACCGAAACCGAGGACGGACTGGTGATAGAAGGAAAAGAATCGCTCAGGGGCACCGTCGTTGACAGCAACAACATCCATTCCCACGCGATGGCTCTGTCCGTGGCCGGACTTGTTGCCCAGGGCGAAACGATGATCAGGAAAACGCAGGCTGTCGACATAGTCTATCCCGCATTCTACCAGACGCTCAACAGGCTCTGAAAAATGTATGGGGACACTCTTCAACTGGGAATGCTTAACATTCCTCAACCATAGAGGAATACTTCTTTGCAGAGGAGCGTCGCCATACCTTTAACCCGGAGTATGACTGTACGAAAACCAAAGCCCGCATATTCATTGTGCGGGCTTTTATCTGTATATCATTTTCCTTTATCTATATCATTTTTCATTTCATTTTTTGCGTTCATCGTTATTACAATTTTTCGTCCAGGCCTTACAACTCCCGTTCATATCTTAGTCTCTGCCGAACTGTTCCTTGATCTTGTACCCCAGGACCATCAGGCTGTCGCTGAGGTGCACATTTTCAATCACAGTGTCGTACGGGAGTTTAAGATCCATCGGCGAGAAATTCCATAATCCTTTTATGCCCAGCCGGGCAACCCTCTCGGCTATTTCGCGGGTCGCTTCATACGGGACCGTCAGCATCGCTATATCCACGTGGTTGCGGCCTACGAAATCCTCGAGATCTTTCATGTCCATGATTTCGATATCGTTCATTTTCTTCCCGATAAGCCTGGGATCGATGTCGAATATCCCGATCGTTTTGAAACCTCTTTTTTCAAAATTCCTGTAATGGGCCAGTGCCTGTCCCATGTTGCCGGCGCCGATGATTATGCAGTTGAACTGTTTGTCAACTCCCAGTATTTTCGATATTTCGATAAACAGAGCTTCTACATTGTAACCGTAGCCTTGCTGCCCGAATCCACCGAAACAATTGAGATCCTGTCTTATCTGGGATGCAGTTATGCCCATCCTTTTGCTGAGCTCTTTGGATGAGATCCTCGTTATGTCCATTTTCAACAGATCAGACAAATACCTGTAATACCTGGGAAGCCTCTTGATGACCGCTATGGAAACATTCTTTTTTGAAGCCATGGATAGCCTCCTTCCCTTTGATTTCATGACATCCCAACGACGCATCATATCTACTTTTGATTATATTTCTTTGATATTTTTTTGTCAATATTGCCGCAAAACCTGTATTCTGCTAGAATTATTTAGCGGCATATTTCCCGCGTCATCCATCATGTTTGAAGCGGTGCTGAAAATGATAATACTTTCATGCAATAATATAAGTTTTTCATATGGAACGGACATTATCCTGAACAGTGTTTCCTTAAGGCTGCAGCAGGGCGAAAAAGCCGGCCTTGTGGGAGTCAACGGCGCGGGCAAATCCACGCTGTTCAAAATCATAACGGGACAGCTGAAGCAGGATTCGGGTGAAATCTTCATATCCAAAGATCTGCGGATCGGATACCTTGAACAGAGTTCCGGCCTTGAATCGGACAATACGATATGGGATGAGATGCTCGTCACGTTTTCACCGCTGATAAAGATGGAAAACCGCATCAGGCAGTTGGCCACAGAAATGGCCGGCGAAAAGGACGAGTCCAGCCTCAACTCAATGATGAAGGAATATGACGGCCTGCTCGAACGTTTCTCCCGTGAAGGCGGTTACGAGTACAACAGCCGTATCAGGGGAGTGCTGAAAGGTCTGGGTTTCGAAGAATCCCAGTTCGGCCTGCATATAAGGGCGCTGAGCGGCGGCCAGAAGACACGGCTCGCGCTGGCAAGGCTGCTGCTGGAAGAGCCTGACCTTTTGCTGCTGGACGAGCCCACAAACCACCTGGACATATCGGCGATAGAATGGCTCGAGGATTTCCTGAAAAACTACAGGAAATCACTGATCGTTATATCGCATGACAGGTATTTCCTCGATACAGTGACCATGAAGACCTTCGAGCTCGAGAACAACAAGTGCACCACATATGAAAAGAACTACACCGGCTATGCCGAACAGAAAGCCAGGGACCGTGAGATCCAGCAAAAGCATTATGAACAGCAGCAGAAGGAAATAGCCCGCCTGGAGGCATTCATAGAAAAACAGAGGCAATGGAACAGGCAGCGGAACATCATAGCCGCGGAAAGCCGCCAGAAGGCAATAGACAGGATGGAAAAGACCGAAGCTCCGGACAGGCTGCCCGACAGCATAAACATCAGGCTGCAGAGCAGCAGGGCCAGCGGAAATGACGTACTGTCCGTCAAAGACCTGTCCAAAAGCTTTCCCGGCAAGCAACTGTTCAGCGGCATAAACTTTGAAGTAAAAAAAAGCGAAAGGTTATTCATAGTAGGTCCGAACGGCTGCGGGAAGTCCACGTTGCTGAAAATACTCGCAGGAAAGCTGCACCAGGACAGCGGCGGCTTCAAATACGGCCATAACGTCATACTGGGATATTACGACCAGGAACTTGAAGGGCTGGACGACAACAACACCGTCCTTGAAGAAGTCTGGAACGGCAACGACTGGCTCACCCACACCCAGATACGCAATGTACTGGCCCAGTTCCTGTTTACAGGCGAGGATGTCTGCAAGAACATCGGCGTCCTCAGCGGCGGCGAAAAAAGCAGGGTGGCGCTGGCAAAACTGATGCTGTCAGGCGCGAACCTGCTGCTCCTGGACGAGCCGACCAACCACCTGGACATAAACTCAAGGGAAGCCCTCGAAGAAGCGTTGCTTTCATATGACGGAACGATCATCGCCGTGTCCCATGACCGCTATTTCATGCGCAAACTGGCCACACGGGTGGTCGAAATGGCGAACGGCGGCATTGCAGATTACAAGGGCGGCTATGCTTTCTATCTCGAGCACCGCAGGGACCCGGAGGCAGACCGTGCCGCAGGCAGGGACAGGGCCGTCACCGCCTCGAAACTCGAACACCTGGAGAGCAAAGAGGACCGGGCAAGGAAACGAAAGCTCAAAAAGATGCTGGCAGAGTGCGAAAGCGAGATAAACAGGGCAGAAGCCAGGCTGGCCGCAATATCCGTGGAGATGTCGCGCGAAGATGCCCTGAGCGACCATATACTGCTTACTGCCCTGCACGACGAGCAAACCGAACTGGAAAACAGGCTTGAAGAGCTTTACCGGCAATGGGCCGACCTCGCGGAGCAGTGCGGGGATGATGACTGAGCATTTTTTGTTTATCACCTGAAATAGTCGTCTATCCCTTTCCTGATCGCTTTGGCAATAAGGTCCTGGAACTCATCAGTAGCTAATTTGCGCTCCTCTTCGGCATTCGAAAGGAAACCGGTTTCCACGATAACAGTCGGAGTCTTAAGATTTTTAATTATTACGATAGGCTGCTTTACCTGCGGCTGGCGCTTGTTGTTCTTATCCACGTTCTCCCTCAGCGATTTCTGGATGCATTCGGCCAGTTTCCTGCTCTCAGGCGATTCGGCCGGATAGAATGTCTGCGCGCCGTAGTACCGCGGGTCTGTGAAGCTGTTGGCATGGATGCTCACTACGATGTCCGCCCCGCTGTTGTCCATTATTTCCTTACGCCTGGTCAGGTCCTGGAGCCTCTTGTAATATATGTCCGTGGTCCCTTCCTTGTATACGAGCTTATCTTCCTCACGCGTCATTATCACATTGTAGTTGTCCTGTTCCAGCAGTTCCTTGACTTTAAACGCGATCTTCAGGTTCAGGTCCTTTTCTTTCAGGCCGCTGTAACTGCTTATTTTCCCGGGGTCCTCGCCTCCATGGCCCGCATCCACGATGACCGTCCTTTTGGCCGCATCCCGGTCGGCCGTCATCGCGACCTGCGAATCCACATCCATGTTCAGGCTGTATATGGCCAGCAGCAGTGCAAAAATCAGTCCTATAAGAATCAAGTTGGACTTTCTCAATACAATAATCATAAACCCGTCCCCCTATTCAGATTCAATATAAGAATATTCGGGGACGGGTTGGACATATTACAGCGCTATTCAGGCCGTTTCAGGTATTTATTGAGTTTTGTCCGGATTTTGAGTCTTGTCAGTGTGCCGGCCATTTGCCGCATTCTGATTTTTGCCCGCACTCTGAGTCTTGCCTGTGCTCTTCTTTTTCTTCTTCTTTTTGGGTTTATTCCCGTCGAGCGACGGGTTCCACGGGCTCTTGGTAAAGCCTTTCTCCTGGACCGGCTTCTTGCCGAAAATCTTCTCTTTGATATTGATGCCGTAATAACCTGCAATGTACCCAAACGCCGATATCAAAGGTATAAGCAGCATCGCCGCGAAATATGCAGGAATGGCGTCATTGCACCATTTTATAATGAAAAGGAGCGGGCCGAAAAGGCCGTTGATTATCACACGTTTTATGTTTTCTCCGATCTCAGTCTGAAACTGTACGAAAATCTTGAATACCGCCGTGACGACAGCCAGGGGGGCAACGCCGATCAGGCCGTAGACCAGGCCTTTGAGCGGATACGGGTGCAGGTCGTAAACCGGCTTTTTTTCCTTTGTGGCAAGCTCCTTCTGGTCAATGTACAAGATGAAAAAAAAGAAAATGAAAATCAGTATGCTGTACCATGGCAGCCATCTGAGGAACGTTTCCCTTTCTTTCATCAACCCAAGCAGGGGATAAAGGAAAACCACAAAAACAAGATCCGCTATGACGTAAGTATACAAAACTTTGAAACCTTTGCTGATATATCTCTTCATAAACACATTCTCCCGTCACTTGTCTTTTCGTTTATCCTTAAGATATACGCTGCCTACGATGGACTTGGCTTTCTTTTTCAGTTCGGCTGCAACTTCGCCGACCTCGAGATAATTGCGCAGTTCCCTGTGCTCGTTCGATACGACGGCTATTGACAGGGTCATTATCGGGTATTGGGTGATCTGCCCTCTCCTGTTCACCGTGCTGATGAACCCGGCGCGTTTGTCCACATCTGAATAAAGCTCGGGGACCCTCTCATCGAATTCCTTAATAATGTTCTCGCAAAGCACATCCGCATGCTCGGGATCGGTGATCACTACAAAATCGTCTCCGCCTATGTGCCCGATAAAATCATTCTTCGAACCGAAGGTTTTTACATTGTACATCAATATGTCGGCTATAAGCTTGATGGCACGGTCACCATGGGAAAATCCGTATACGTCGTTGTACGCCTTAAAGTTGTCCACATCAAGATATAATACGGAAAAGATCATTCCCTTGGCGATCCTGTAGTTGATCTCGGACTGTATGTCAATATTTCCCGGCAGTCCGGTAAGCGGGTTCGCCAGCCTGTTCCTGTCGATCCTCAGGAGCGTGTTCCTTACCCTGCTCACGAGTTCGCGGGGATTGAACGGTTTCGTGATATAATCGTCCGCTCCGATCTCCAGGCCTGCCAGCTTGTCTTCCTCATTTCCCTGCGCCGTCAGCATGATGATCGGTATAAGATTGTTGCTCTCATCCTTCCTGAGGAGCTTGCAAACCTCAAAACCATCGATCCCCGGCATCACGACATCAAGGAGCACAAGGTCGGGTTTTTCGGATGCGACCATTTTTATGCCGTCAACGCCATTGTTTGCTGAAACGACCTCGTACCCGTGTTTTGTCAGTATGTCCGTGGTCAGTCTGACCATCAGTTCCGTATCATCGATCACCAGTATTTTTTTCTTAAACATAGCGCTCCCCGACAAAACGCTTTTCAGCCTGACAACCATATTAAGCGGCAAAGCGGATTTGCCGTATCGTTACAGTACATGCCGACAGACGATACTGCTCCATTTATATATAATATCACTTTTAGTGCACAATACAAGAGAAGCAATTAAAATATGCGGCAGGCAGATATCCCGGGACGACAGGCACTTGTGTATTAAAATAACGAAAGTCCTTAATACAAGGGCTTCCGTTACCGTTTGGAGGCGCCACCCAGATTCGAACTGGGGAATAAGGGTTTTGCAGACCCGTGCCTTACCTCTTGGCTATGGCGCCGTTTCGCTGTGTTCAGTTGGATGACCACTTTATCATAACATGAATGCAAATCGATGTCAACACCTGCGAGACCGGCTAAAACACCCATTTTGCCGTGATGCCGCACTGTTCTGCCTCTGCCTGACGAACGGTGCAAAAAAAGCGCCTTACGCGCTTTTTTGGAGCGGGATACGAGATTCGGACTCGCGACTTTCACCTTGGCAAGGTGACACTCTACCACTGAGTTAATCCCGCATGTATGCGTCCCGGTGTCTCCGCCGCCTGCCGGATATGCTGTGCCGCTTTTATCAGGTTTTCCGTTTCCCGTCCGCTTCGGGAGGGTAGATCATGGTGCCCAGAGCCGGAATCGAACCAGCGACACGAGGATTTTCAGTCCTCTGCTCTACCAACTGAGCTATCTGGGCAAATCATCCACAGAAAGCGCTGCCTTCTATGGATTAAGTGGCGACCCGGAAGGGACTCGAACCCTCGGCCTCTAGCGTGACAGGCTAGCGTTCTAACCAACTGAACTACCGGGCCACATTTCTGCCGCTCTCCGATTTCAGGACCTCTTCTCCGGAAGCCTCACGGCCATCCCAGAGAGAAATCGCTGGTGGGCACTATAGGGCTCGAACCTATGACCCCCTGCTTGTAAGGCAGGTGCTCTCCCAGCTGAGCTAAGCG
>DAOSCC010000037.1:0-13112 GCA_035361135.1 Clostridiales bacterium
CCAGATCCCTGAGCAGGGCTGCGACCTCATCGTCAAGCATGCCGAGCCGTTTCAGATCATCTATCGTGTAGCTGGTTTTCCTGTGCTTGCGTATGCTGATGGCCGGGCTGGATATGTTCCTTGGTTTGATCGAAACATTGATCCTGAGCCTGTTTTTCTCATCGGTCACCCTGCAGTGGCTGTCGTTTTCGTTCAGGATCCCGCCGTTGCGGATTGCCACCAGCTTGCAGTATGTGTCGAATATCTTTTCACTGCCGAAATTGACAGGTATTTTACTTCTTACTCCGTGCCTCTTTATGACAAACTGGTCATAATTGGTACCATCGATATCCGTAATATCTTCGTCGTCAATATATGGCTGGAGCAGGCCGTATCCGAACATGAAGTCCATGACCTTCCTTATCAGTTCGTCCCTGTCTATTCCGTGGTGGTATCTGTGCAAATCCATATCTTTTATGATCACCGTTTCCAGTGCGCTCCTCGGAGCACGCCCTGCTGATACGTCCGCCACCAGGGACGGGCATTCCCTCAGTATATCATTGGTGATGCCGGATATGATCGTATTAATATCGTGACTGACTTTCCCGGCAGTGTCCTGATTCTCAAAAAACAGCTTATGATGCGACCTGACCACAGGCATATCGTTATCCCTCCATAGGCCTGCTCTTTTTCCTGTTCATGCCGCCGGCCAGGTTTCCGAATATTTTCAGGACAGGCATGAAACCCGCCGACGGCATAAAACCGAGTTTTTTATGTATTCGGGAGTAATCCCTGAGGATGTCTTTTTCCATATGGCACACATATGCACTGTTCATGTTTCTGTATAAAACGCGTTTCCTGCTGAATGACACCGTCCCCAGCAGATTGCCCTGCGTTGCCTGCGCAGCTTCGGCTTTGCTGATATCAGATGTCCCGTCGTATTCAAACAGGACGAATTTGGTGTTTTCCGGCGGCAGATGCTGTTTTTCGTCCAGGAACGCAATATAAGTGTTGAATTCGCGCAATTGTCCTGTCTCGCCCTTTACCGCCGCAATATTGACGTCCGATCTCAAAAGCGCTGCCAGCGTGAACGCATCATAGATCGAACGGTTCACAAGAAGCACGGTGATGTCGAAATACCTGTAGCATTTGTCAATGAGATATGTAACGCTGTCCTCGCTGTAATATTCGTAATTGTCAAGCCGGTAATTCCCTGTGATGATATAAAGGTTTTTCATCTCTTTTCTTGTCTCAGCAGCCCTTCTCAGCAGTTCGGACGTAAGCATCCTTTTCCCTGCGGCATCCATGATGATGTCAAGTCCCGAACGGCCGGGAATGCCATGCTTTGCCAACTGCAGCGGGTATTTGCCCACATTCAGTATGAGATCGGCTTTGGGCGCCAGCAGGTCGAGATCTGCAAGGAGCACATCGCTTCCCGTCAGCTTTGCCGCAGTATATGCAAGCTCACATCCGAACTCTGCATTGTCCCATACTGTTATGACCATCCTTCTGAAACTGAATACCGGGGTATTGCTTTCATGATCTGCATCGTCCGGGACAGATGCGGTAATCTGAGATTCCATTTCATTATTCCTTTCTCTTCTTTTATTTTCACTGTCCCTGATGTTCCCTTCCATGTCCGCAAATGTTTCTCCAATCCCGTCATGTTCTTTTTCGGCGCATTCTGCAAGGCCGGATGCAGGAAACCCGATCCTGCCGGTGAACAGCCGGCGATCCTGGTACGGTATGCATCCCATGCTCCGGTATGGACCGGATCCGGCGTCCCTGTCCGGGACATGGCTTTTCCTTTCACGGAGTATATCCAGATCAGCAAGCAGTTCTGCCGCACTTTGGTATCGTCCTGAAGGCGATTCGCACGTACACTTCAATATAACGGCCTCAAGCTCGAGGGAAAGGCTGGGATCATAGGACCTTATGGGTTCGAGCCTGAATGGCGGCTCGACCGGACTTTTGCCCGTCACAAGGTGGTGCAGTGTCACCCCGAGGCTGTAGATGTCAGATACCGCACTGGTCTGGCCGGTGCCGAACTGCTCGGGAGCCGCATATCCGCGGGTGCCGATATACACGGTGTCGGCATCCGACTGAGGCTTGTATTCGCGTGCAGTGCCGAAATCTATCAGCTTAAGCATGCCGCTCCCCGTCAGCATTATGTTGGATGGCTTTATATCCCTGTATATCACAGGATTGGGTTTTATCGAATGGAGATAGTCCAGTACCATGCAAAGCTGTATGGCCCAGTCGATAACGGTGTCCTCCGCTATCCTTCCTTCTGCTTCGAGTTTCCTGTCCAGCGAGATGCCGTCGATATAATCCGTTATCATATATAGTTTTCCGTCCTGCTCAACCAAATCGTATAACCTCGGCAGCGCCGGATGATCCAGCCTGGCAAGCAGGCTTGCTTCTGACGGCATCCCCGTATCGGTGACCTGCCCGTTGCCTATTTCCTTGACCGCCCAATGACTTCCTGTCTTTACGTTCTTTGCAAGGTATACGGTACCCATCCCGCCTCTGCCCAGTATCCCCTCGATAAGGTATTTTTCAGCAAAGTAATCTCCCGCCTGCATAATGATCCCTCACACCAGCAAATGCATACTGTTGTCGTTTGATGTACATTCTTTGGTTGTTATTTTTTTACATATTCTCGTGACTGATTTTATCATAACCTATATCCAAAATCTATACATGCTGTAAATATTTTCTTGCTTTGTAATATAATATCTTGCCAAATGTAGATTTTAAGCAGAAAATGAAGTATGCAGAAAATGTATTATTCGGGAAATAATCTTCGGTACGGAGTGCATTTTGCGGTCCGGACAGTGCCGTTTGGTGAGCCTTTACTTTACATATAATAAAAAATATAATAAAGGTAAACATAAGGTGTACCGAACCTGGAAAGCAATATGGAGGTATCTGGAAATATGAAGATTACCGGAGTTACATATGCAGTGAGGAAAACGCACAGGACCAGGTACGTGGTACTGACTGTGGTTATCCTTCTTCTTGTCGCGATAGCGGCCGTGATAGCTTTGTCTGTTTATGAAAGCTGGCAGTTGCTGCATCCGGACAAAAAGCCGATAGATGCATTTTCCTCCAATATAGTGCCTGAATACAGGGATATAACCTTCAGGGGAGCAGACAGCACGATAGTGCTGAAAGGTTGGCTTTTCGGGGTCAAAAACACCAACCGTGCGGTCATATTCGTACATTCATACGGTAAAAACAGGCTTGAGTTCGGAGTGGATACCGTGGATCTGATCAAGGAATTCATGAACCGCGGCTACAGCGTACTTACCTTCGATCTGAGGAACTCAGGCGAATCAGGCGGTAAGGACTGCACTTTCGGATATAACGAAAAAGAAGATGTGAAAGCTGCCATCAAATATGTAAGAGACCAGGGTTACAGCGATATAACGCTTTTAGGTTTTTCTACGGGAGCGTCCGCGGCGATCATGGCATGCGCTGAAAGCACCAATGCAGACGGTACTGCGATGGTCGACGCAGTCATCGCCGACAGTCCCTACTCGGATCTGAAAAGTTACTTTCTCAGCAGTCTGCACAGATGGACAGGCATCCCTTCTTTCCCGTTCAACAGGACGATATCATTTGCGTTCAGCGTTACCGGCGGGTTCAAAATGAAGGACGCCAGTCCGGTCGATGTCATGACGGCCGAAAACCTGCCCCATCTGATGCTGATACACAGCCGCAATGACGACCTGGTACCTGTCATAAACTCAATAGAATTGTACCAGAAGTATTCCGCGCTGAACGCTTCCGGCGCCGAATTCTGGCAGACTGAGTACAAAGGGCACGCCAGCGGCTATATGGAAAACAGGGATGAATATATCGAAAGGATATTCTCCTTCCTCGACAAGGTTTATCGGGATTGACCGGTCCTGTATAACGGCTCCGACTGCAAACCCCGACCATTCATCAGGACCGGGCCGGTTCAGTTGGTAAACCAGCTGAAGTTATATTGGAAGAGAACCAAGGCAGAGGAATTCTGGCCAGACAAGTATTAGACAACTTTAGCATAAATCAATATAAAAAGCGGGTCTGTCTGACCCGCTCTTTTTTTTACGACCCGCTCATTTCTTTTTGTCAAGGAAAAACGAAGGGGCTCCGCCGGCGTCCTGCCTGTTGTATGCGTTATTCAGCTTTTTCGCCTGGTTCAGCCTCCTGACCTGCCTGCCGAGTTCATCCAGAAGTTCCTTGCTCTTTGCGCTGTTGACTTTTTCGGCGCCGCTTATCTCCTCAACAAGCGAAAGGACCTCGGCTGTCGCCAGCTTCAGTTCCCTGGCCCCTGGAAAACGGGATGCGTCCAGTTCACTGAGTTCCTTTACGCCGACAGCCGCTTTCAGCCTTTTCATGCAAGCAGCGAATTCCACATCCAGCTTGTCGATTTCATCTATCCGTTTCTGCTTTTCTTCTATCAATTTCTGCAGCCTGTCCAGCGATTTTTCGTCTATGGCATCGGTCTGGTCCCTGGTCAGCTCCAGCATTTCGGCCAGCAATACCTTTTTCCTTGCCAGAAGCTCCGTCATCCTGGCGAAATAGTTCCTGTTATCGGTTTCCATAACCCCTCGTCTATTATAGAGACTTGCCTGCGATTCATTTATTCCGTTAATGCATATGCAGTGATATTTTCAGCAGCATCGTGCTGTTCACGTTCTATTCGTTTGCCCCTGCCGCCTTCTTGTTCTGCTGTTTTGCGATCTTCATCGCCTGTGCCCATGTATCCCGGAGTTCCCTGACAAAGCGGAGCACCTCGTCCAGTATTGCGGTGTCCTTTTTGATGTTTGCCTCAAAAAGCCTGTCAAGGAAATAGTCGTACAACTGGTTCAGGTTGTGCGATATTTCATACTGCATGTCGAGCGTCGCCTTGAACTCGTTCAGGATATCCTGCGCCCTGATTATGCTCTCATGGGCTTTGGGGATATCCTTCTCTTCAATAGCCTTCCGGGCTACCATCATGAATTTGATCAGCCCGTTGTATAGCATTAGGGTCAGTTCTTCCGGACTGGCGGTCATGATCGCGTTTTGCTTGTAAGTATCATATGCATTCGATGTAACCATTTCCACACCTTCTGCCTTTCCGTTTTATGTTGATTTAAAAGCCAAACTGCCGTGCAAGCCACAAACTCTGGTTATTCATCTCGCTGATCAGTCTCTCCAGCTGTGCGAACTGGATGTAATACTGGTTTTCCTTCATAATGAGCTCTTCATTCAGTTCCGCTATCTCTTTGTCATAAGCTGCTATCTGCTGATAAAGCGTATTGTTGTACAGCGACCGGTCACCGGTCATTCCCGCTTTCTCCAGCAGAGCTCCCCTGTGACCGTTGATCGTGGTCGTCCGGATGTTGTCCTGGATTACGTCATATAGCCTGTATATGAGTCCGGATTCATTGAACCTCTGGTTCCTCGCACTTGCACTGCCAACCGCCGAATTGTATGAAACATCCGACTGTTTAGTGAACAGTTCGAAAACTTCCGTAGGGTTCTCGGCCAGGGCTTGCTTTAGCTTTTCTTCATCAACATAAAGCTTGCCCCTGTCCACCCAACTGTTGGATTTTATCCCTATACTCGCAAGCGTAAGGCCGGTGCCTTCAACACTTGAAATAACGGCATTACGGAAACCTGTAACAATGGATCTGAGAAGGTTGTCACCGTTGAGCAACCCCGATTTTGCCTTTTTCTCCCACAATTCTATGTCTTTTTCCGTCATCGCATCCTTCTGTTCGTCCGTCAACGGCTCATATTTATAATCTCTCTCTTCGCTCAGCATGGCATTGATCTTGCCTAGCAATTCGTTGTATTTTTCCACGAAACCCTTGATCAGTTCGACAGCCTTTGTAGGATCGGATTTTACCGACAGCTCGACCTCACCTTCAAAGTCTTTCTGCAGGTTGAATACGATCCCGTTTATATTGAAGCTGTTGGTAGATCGTGTTATAACGTGTTCAACAGGCTTCTCTTTTTTATCTTCGGGATCGAAATAGGTCACGGTCGGATCGATATAGGTTATGCTCGCGTCCTCGCCCCTGACCGCTTCATTGGTCGTCAGCCCCAGGGAAGCCAGCAATCCTCCACTGTTGTCAGTTGCCATGATGCTGGCGGTCGCACCGGTCGTCTTCGTTTCCAGTATGAACATGTTATTGAGGCTGTCATAGCTCATCCTGACGCCCGCAGCCGTGTTCGAATTGACAGCAGCCATTATCTTGTTCAGGGATGTCGTTTTCGCATCGAATGTGAAAGTCTGGCCGTTTATCTCAAAGCTTATTTCGGTATTGCCGTCACTAATGCCAAGAGGTATTGCAAACCTGTCCTTTATATCGTAAATATTGGCATCGAGATTTATTTTGCTGGAATTGTTGATACCACCCAGCCCGATTGCCTCGAGCCCGCTGTTCTGCACCGCGGATGCCGAGACTTTGACATCCGGGTCAGTGCTTTCCAGGACTATCTTGTTATTATCAACTTTAACTGTTACCTTTCCCTCTCCGAACCCGAACTCCTGATCATCCACCAGGGTCTGAAGTACTGCGGCCAAAGCATTTGCATCCGTATATTCTCCTGCTGGGAGTTCAAAGTCCTTGTATTCTGAACCGAGGGTGATCCTGAACTTGTTGTTCAGGCCCGTCAGTGTTATCCCGGAACTCAGGTCCTTGTTGAATATCGCGGCATATCCGTCATTCACGGTGTTGGAGAATGTGAGGGTATTCGAACTGCTTGTCTCGAATGAAATCCTGCCCCCATCCGCTCTCACTGTGATTTTTCCGCTTCCGAACGCTTCATCCAGCTTGCTTTGCAGATCTGCCCGAAGCGAGTTTATGTCGGTCAGATTGTCGTTAAGGACAATGTTTTTCTTGACGCCATTGAATTCAACGTCAAATACGTTGTTGCCCTTTTCACCGCTTATATTTACCGATTCGAGCGGCTTGCCCGTGAGGTGTCCTGCAACTTCTGCGCCAAGTACCCTGGCGGTTTTGGCGGTCCTGATATTCCTGATTATATAGCTGCCCGCTCTTGCGCCTGAAGCTGCCGAAGCCGTGAAATAAGGGCTCGTGTCCTGACCACCATATTTGATCTCGAATGCATTGTAAATGTTGGAGTTCCTCATATCGGTCGCAGGCTTCAGTGAATTGAAATACTCGTTACTGAAGCTCTGGAGCGCGCTGATTATCTCCCTGTACTGCTCCTGCTTCCATACCAGCAGCTGCCTGCTTTTTGACACGGAATCCACTTTGAGCCTTTCGACCTGCATCAACTGATAAACCAGGCCGTCCACATCCAAGCCGGACAATCCGGTGATCCTTGTGGTGGGGTTGTATGATGTATAGATGTAACTCATCAGAAATCACCTTCTCTCGTCTACCATAAGCCCTGCCATTTCGAGCATGCTTGCTATCATGTCCAGTATCTTTTTCGGAGGTATTTCCCTGATGACCTCTTTGGTAGTCTCGTCGATGACCCTGATCATGATATCATTTGTACCTTCATGTATCTTGTACTCGAATCTCCTGTTGTATCCCTCTACCACTTTGTTCATTTTGTCCACAGCTTCAGAAACTACCCGTTCATTTATGGGATATTCAGCTGTCTCAATCTTTTTCTGCTGTGCAACTCTTTCCTGACCTGTCTTCACCTGTACAGCATCCGCAGCCCTGTTGCCGAAAAACTGCGGTTCATTGCCGACTTTCATGCCGGCTGTGGCATCCATGCCCTGAACCCTCATATAAATCCCTCCATGAAATCACCAAGTTAAACATAATCTCTCTTCTTATTTATCGGAATAATATAGAAAAGGATTTATATGTTTTTTAAAGTGTCTCTATTTTCGCTCTGTTCTTGATATTTTTCATTGCATTTTTTGTGTCGAAAATGAACCTGCTGTGCTTTTCTATAAACTCATAATCATAACAACCGTGCATCGTCGTGATGATCACCAGATCCGCAGCCTCCAGGGCTTCAGCGGTCAGAGGCACCGATTCGTAGGATCTTCCTTTGTATGTAAATTTAGGTACATACGGGTCATTGTACTTCAGGACAGCGCCATGCCTGACAAGCAGATCCATGACTTTGAGCGCCGGCGATTCCCTCACATCATCGATGTCCTGCTTGTATGCCGCGCCGAGCACCAGTATTTCGGAACCATTGAGCGGTTTGCCGAAGCGGTTCAGTATCTTCATCGCTCTTTCAAGCACGAATTCCGGCATATAATTGTTGATCTCTCCTGCAGTTTCTATCAGCTTTGTGTGGTAACCGTACTCCCTGGCTTTCCATGTGAGATAAAACGGATCGACAGCTATGCAGTGCCCTCCGACACCCGGTCCCGGGTAAAAAGGCATAAATCCGTACGGTTTGGTTTTCGCCGCTTCGATTACCTCCCAGACATCTATGCCCATTTTATCGCATATGATCGCCAACTCGTTCGCCAATGCAATGTTTACGTTCCTGAACGTATTTTCCAGTATTTTCTCCATTTCCGCGACCCTCGGCGACGATGCCCTGAACACTTCGTTGTCGAGCACATTGTTGTAAAGCGCGGCAGCCACTTCAGTACAATCAGGAGTTACCCCTCCGACTACTTTCGGCGTATTTTTTGTTTTATATATCTTGTTCCCCGGGTCTACACGTTCCGGAGAAAAAGCAAGATAAAAATCTGTTCCGCATTTGAGCCCGGTGGATTCCAGTATCGGCATCAAAACCTCTTCGGTGGTCCCCGGATATGTAGTGCTTTCAAGTACGACCAGCATGCCTCTGTGGAGGTATTCTGCCATTTCTTTCGCTGAATTTACGACATACGATATATCAGGCTGGGAATATTCATCCAGCGGTGTCGGTACACAAATGGCTATGCAGTCCACATCAGCGACAAAGCTGTAATCGCCGGTCGCCTTCAGTCTGCCTGATTCCACCAGTTTTTTCAGATCTGCCTGGACTACATCGCCAATATAATTGACTCCGTTATTGACCATCCTGACCTTCTGTTCCTGGATATCGAAGCCGATGACTTTGTATCCCGCCCTGGCCTTCTCCACCGCCAGCGGGAGTCCGACATATCCAAGGCCGATCACTCCGACGACCGCAGTTTTATTGCTGATCTTGTTCAAAAGGTCTGTTTTGATATCAATATTGTCCATGCATACCCGCCGCCTTATCATATACTCGTTCTATATATCGGCTTTATACAGAATTTACATCATAACGTATTTCATCAAAAGCCGGGAAGTCTTTTTCGGCAGCCAATGCCGAAGTTAACGGATTCGACGGTTTTGCCGATAAGATTTATATGACGGCACAGTCAGAAGCTGCAGTATCAAGAGGTGAATTTTCAATGAAAGATATCATAAACTTTGGTCTGGTGGGCTGCGGCAGGATATCAAAGAACCATATCGAAGCGATTTCAATGCTGAAAGACAGTGCCAGACTTGTTGCCGTATGCGATATAGACCCGGTAAGAGCGCAAAAGACGGGAGAAGAGAATTCCGTTGACTATTACACCTGCCTTGACGACATGCTTGCCAGAGATGATCTGGATGCAGTGTCGATCTGCACTCCAAGCGGGCTCCATCCTGCACATGGTATTGCCGCCGCAAAAAGAAAACTCCACGTGATAACCGAAAAACCCATGGCTACCAGCCTGAAAAAGGCGGATGAACTGATATCGGCATGCGACGAAAACGGCGTCCAGTTGTTCGTGGTTAAGCAAAACCGTCTCAACCCCACGCTTCAGCTTGTAAAACGCGCAATTGACAAAGGGCGCTTCGGGCGGATATACATGGCCATAGTAAATGTGCTGTGGTCAAGGCCGCAATCGTACTACGACCAGGCCAAATGGCGCGGCACATGGGAGTTCGACGGCGGTGCCTTCATGAACCAGGCAAGCCACTATATTGATATGATAGAATGGCTCATAGGGCCTGTCGAAAGCGTGTGCGCATATACCGGCACCCTGGCGCGCCGCATCGAGACCGAAGACACCGGCACCGCCTGCATCAAGTTCAGGAGCGGGGCCATGGGGTCGATCAACGTTACGATGCTGACATACCCGAAAAACTTTGAAGGATCGCTGACCATTATAGGAGAAAACGGCACCGTCAGGGTAAGCGGAATTGCAGTCAATAAAATAGAGCACTGGGAATTCCGCGATTACGATGACGACGACAAGCTGGTCGGGATGAGTTCATACAATCCTCCCAACGTATATGGCTACGGGCATACAGGCTACTACAAGAACGTGATAGATACGTTAAAGGGAATTGCGGAACCTGATACCGACGGCAGGGAAGGCCGGAAATCGCTTGAGCTTATCCTTGCCATATATAAATCGGCAAGGGAGGGCCGAAGCATCCCGCTTCCGCTGGAGTATTAGGGTATGGGGACACTCCTCTGCAAAGAGGCATACCATAGCGGATGAGGAATGTCCTATTCTTCAGGAGGGCAATATGAAGGATTATTTTGCACATGAATCAAGTTACGTGGATGAACCCTGCGAAATAGGCGAAGGAACCAAAATATGGCACTTCTCTCACATAATGGCCGGCTGCAGGATCGGACGTAACTGCAACATCGGGCAGAACGTGGTAATATCCCCCGACGTCGTCATAGGTGACAATGTCAAGATCCAAAACAATGTTTCGGTCTACACCGGCGTAGTTTGCGAAGATGATGTCTTCATCGGGCCTTCCGCGGTTTTCACCAACGTTATAAACCCCAGGAGCCATATAAACAGGAAAAATGAATTCAGGAAGACCATTATAAGGAAAGGCGCCAGCATAGGCGCCAACGCGACTATCGTCTGCGGGCATGAAATCGGCATGTACGCATTCATCGGGGCCGGAGCGGTGGTCACAAGGAATGTCCCGGATTTTGCGCTGGTCGTCGGCAATCCGGCAAGGCATGCAGGCTGGATGTGCAGGTGCGGTTCCAGGCTGGACTTCAGCAATGACAAGAACACCGCAGTTTGCCGCGAGTGCGGCAGCGAATACATTATGGAGGGCAGCAGGGTCCGTCTGAAATAGACAGGTTTGAAAAAATATAACCGGGCATATTTGTTCATGCAAAATAATAAAATGGGAGGCAGCGTCATGAATATCCCTCTCCTGGATCTCAAAGCTCAGTATTCGCAAATAAAGGATGAAATAAGGCAGGCTGTCGACGAAGTACTGGAATCGCAGCAATTCATACTCGGTCCCAGGGTGTCCGAACTGGAATCGGAGATAGCTTCTTACAGCCGGTGCAAATACGCCCTTGGCGTGTCTTCAGGCACCGATGCGCTTCTGCTGGCGCTGATGGCCCTGGGCACAGGCCATGGAGATATCGTCATTACAACGCCTTACACGTTTTTCGCAACAGCGGGCTGCATTGCAAGGCTCGGTGCAAAACCGGTATTTGCCGATATCGATCCCGCCACCTTCAATATCGATCCCCGGAAGCTGGAAACACTCCTGGAAAAGATGACAAGTGAAGAACTGTCCCGCGTCAGGGCCGTCATACCTGTCCACCTGTTCGGGCAGATGGCCGATATGCAAAGCATTGTACCGATCTGCCGAAAATACGGCCTGAAAATAATAGAGGACGCAGCCCAGGCGATCGGTTCCGAGTGCCCGTTCGGCGGCGGTGTGCAAAGAGCCGGGAGTATCGGCGATATAGGCTGTTTTTCGTTCTTCCCATCCAAAAACCTGGGAGGTATCGGTGACGGCGGCATGGTCGTTACAAACGATGCTGACCTGTATGAAAAAATGAAGATCCTGCGCGTCCACGGATCGAGCCCCAAATACTATCACAGAGCCGTCGGAGGAAATTTCAGGCTGGATGAGATACAGGCCGCTGTTTTGCTGGTGAAGCTGAAATATCTGGATACGTGGACGGAAGCCAGGCAGAAAAACGCGCGCATATATGATGAGCTTTTATCCGGCGTGGTTTCGGAACATTTCCGGACACCGGCCGTCCTTCCCGGATACAGGCACATATACAACCAGTACTGCATCAGGACGGCGAAACGAGATGATCTGAAAGTTCATCTGAGAGAAAACGGTGTTGCGACAGAGATATACTATCCGCTTCCGATGCACCTGCAGGAATGCTTCCGTTATCTCGGATATAAGAAAGGCGACTTTCCTGAGGCGGAAGAAGCGGCGCTTACATCGCTTGCGCTGCCGGTTTATCCGGAGATGGGCGCGGACGGGCTGGAATATACGGCTGATCTGATCAGGAACTTTATCATGCGGTAAAGGGCCCGGGCTCTCCGGACCTGTTATGGATTGCCGATGTTTTCATATTCATCGATCTGCTCAAGGGTGACCCGCATCATATCTGCCTTGTCCAGGAAGGCGGTCGTCCAGTATGCGGTCTTCTCCAGCGCTTTTTCTATATCGAGTCTCGGTCTGAATCCGAGCAATTGCTTCGCCTTTGCAGAATCGAGCATCAGGCAGTTTGTTTCATGCGGGTTGTTTTCCGTATCGGCCACGTATCCGTATTCTCTTCCAAAGTAATCAAGGAGCCTTCCGACTATCCACTCCACAGTTTTTATACTTCCTTGGTCAGGCCCGAAATTCCAGGCGCCGGAATAGGCCGGTCCATCAGTGTACAGCTTCTGCGCCAGGGTCATGTATCCGAAAAGAGGTTCCATGACATGCTGCCATGGCCTGACAGCCCGGGGATACCTTATGCGGAGCTGTTCCCCGCTGATGATGCTTCTTATTATGTCCGGCACGAGCCTGTCCTGAGCAAAGTCTCCTCCGCCGATCACGTTCCCGGCACGTGCGGTGGCTATAGCCACGCCATGCCTGCTGTATTCGGCAGTATTAAAGAAAGAGTTGATGTAGGCCGAAGTTACAAGTTCCTGGCAGGCTTTGCTGCTGGAATACGGATCGTATCCCCCGAGCCTGTCGGTTTCCCTGTAACCCCGGGAAGATTCGGTATTTTCGTAACATTTGTCGGATGTAACGACTACAACGGCCTTGACGGAAGGGCAGCGTCTTATCGCATCAAGCAGGTTCACCGTACCCATGACGTTGGTCTCATATGTCTCAGCCGGCCTGTCATATGAAACCCTTACCAGCGGTTGTGCGGCCAGGGGATACTCGACGCGCTGCAGGCCCGGCGACACG
>DAOSCC010000038.1:0-13073 GCA_035361135.1 Clostridiales bacterium
AATTGAAATAATTTGTCGCAGATATTATAATGGAAATACTGGTACATAATTGACGACCAATCGACATCAGCAAAGCAAATTCAGATAAATTTCGCACCTGTGCACAAGCCGTGTCGAAAATTCTTATAAAGCCGTCAGAGAATAAACTTGCACCAAAGTGAGGATTATTATGGAGAGCTTTCGGAGAAGGATACTGATAGCAGACGACAACAAGGATATCCACGACGACATTAAGTATATACTTGATACGTCTTCCTCCGGGATGGAGGAGTATCAGGAAGCGAAACTGCTGAAGAAGGAATTGTTCGGGGACAGGGACGCAGCGTCAGATCAGAGCGAAACAGTAATAGACATCAGGTATTCCATCGACGATGCATATCAGGGCAATGAAGCTGTCGAGATGGTAAGGACGGCCAAGGAATCCGGCGACCCGTATTCGCTTGTGTTCATGGATGTCAGGATGCCGCCCGGTATGGATGGTATAGAGACGATCGAAAGCATCTGGAAGATCGACCCTGACGTCGGTGTCGTCATATGCACCGCATATTCTGATTATTCGTGGAACCAGATCGTTACAAAGCTTGGCCAGAACGACAATCTCCTGTTCATAAGAAAACCTTTCGACCATGTGTCCCTCAAGCAGATCGCGCTTGCGATGACAACGAAGTGGAGCCTGAAGATGCAGATCAGGGAGCACATCGAGAACCTTGAGAATCTGGTGGCGCAGAGGACCAACGAGCTCACCGAAACAGTGGGCAGGCTCAGGGAGGAGATATCTCTCAGGGAGGAAAAGGAGAAGCAGCTTGCCTACTCCGCCCATTATGATTCACTTACGGACCTTTTGAACAGGCGTTCCTTCTACACTTCCCTGGCGGCACTTACCGGGAACGGCGAGGACCGCAGGGACAGTTTCTCGTTGTTTTACATCGATCTGGATAATTTCAAGAACGTAAATGATTTGTACGGACATGATGTGGGCGACAGGCTGCTGGTCGAGGTGGGCAGAAGGATCAGCAGCGGGCTCGAAGGCCATGCATGCATGATCCGGGATTATGTGAGCAAAGACGGCAAAGTCAAGGCTGTATTCAGGCTCGGAGGCGATGAATTCACAGCCGTTATAGAAGAGACAGATCGTAGGACGGTCGGAGAGATCGCTCAGAAACTTATAGACATGATAAAAGCGCCGTATTTCATTGCCAGCCATGAACTGGATATTTCCTGCAGCGTAGGGATCTGCGTATACACGAGCGACAGCACGCAGGCCGACATGCTGCTAAAGTATGCGGATATAGCGTTATACGAAGCAAAAAAGATCCATGGCATTTATAGGTTCCATGAACTTTCGAGTTCATACATGCACCTTAATGAAATCAGGATAGAGAGCGAACTGAAGAAAGCGATCGAAAGGAACCAGATAGACGTATACCTGCAGAGCCTGGTCGATACGGCCGAAAGAATAGTAGGCGTGCAGGCGCTCGTACGCTGGCTCCATCCGGAATACGGAGAACTGGAGCCCGGCCAGTTCCTGCATATCGCGCAGAAATCCGATATGATCATAACGCTTGGACACTATGTCCTGCGCAAAGCTCTCATGTACCTCAAAAAGATCCATGAATCCGGACACGACGACCTTTTCATAATGATCAGCTGCACTGCCAGGGAGTTCTATCATCCGCACTTTGTCAGCAATATAAAGTCTGCCCTGGACGAAACCGGGATCGCGCCAGAGCATCTCAAACTCAACCTGGAGGATAAGTTCTCGTTCCAGGCTGCCCAGAACGCGCTTGCCATCATCAGGGAACTGAGTGAAATGGGGGTCCAGTTCGCTGTTAGCGGATTCGAGACTGCTTATCCTGCGTTCGCGTTCCTGCAGCAGATGCCAAAGGACACGATGATCAAGCTGAACAAGGCTTATGTGCAGAACATCGTAGCTGACAAAAGGAACCGCAACTTCCTGCTCTCGCTCATGGATATCATCAGCACGTGGGATCTTGAAGTGATAATTAGCGGTATAGAGACCAAAGAACAGAAACAGCTTCTCGATTCAAGACGGTGTATCCTGCAGGGTTATCATTTCAACATGCCTAAACCGTTTGAGGATTATTTGAAGGACCTGGGGCAAGGAGTATGATATGCTGCAATATTATTACCTGGATTCCGGACCTGTCCTGAAGGACCGTTACACTATCGGCTTTCTGGACGACAATATCGAGAACGATTACCACAACCTGATACTGCAAGGGATATCCGAAGCAGCCAGGGAACTGGGAGTACAAATCATCAGGTTCGGTTATTACTCCTCTTATATAGCCTACAAATTCTCCCACCAGGTGGACATGATCCTGGACTACATAAAGCAGTATGACCTGGACGGGCTGATGTTCATCGGATGGACGCAGGCCGGCGCGATGTATAACCGGGAAGATTTCATGGAACGATTCAAAAACACGCCGCTGCTCAGTATAGGGACTATTTTCAGCGACATGCCAAGCGTGTATTTTCCCGGTGATATGGCTGTTTACAAACTGACCCGGCACCTGATAGATGAACACCATTATCAAAGGATAGCCTATATAGAGCATTTCAGGGAAGACAACAGGAAGGAGGCATATGAACTGGCAATGAATGAAGCCGGTTTGTATGATCCTTCCCTTTATATCGGAAATGATCTCCTTCCCCCCTTCACGGACCTGAAAGGCAGGATAAAAAGAATAGCTGACATACTGGTCAGTATCGGGGCCAGGGCAGTCATATCCATGTCATATCCGTATACCTTTCTTCTCATGCAGGAACTCAGGGAGAGGGGGATCAGCATACCGGATGAAATGGCTGTTGTCAGTTACGAGGAAGGCGAATTCGCAAAATACTCTGTCCCCGGATGCACCACCGCATACTTTCCGTGGCGGGAACTGGGTTATGAGGGATGCAAAACCCTGGTCAGGCTTCTGAGGACGGGCAGCTGCCTGAAAGAATTGCCCCTGGACGACAAGTGCATGATCATATACAGGGAGTCCTGCGGATGCATGCCTTATTATGTCAGGCCTGTTGATGCCGAATATATCAGACCTGCCGGGTGTTCCCCGTGCGCCATGACGCCTTCTGAAAAGGATGCGATAATACGGGCATTACAGGCTTTATACAGTGATTCGGGCATTTTGTTCGGGGAACTCGTGGATGCGTTCATACAGTCCTGCGATTTCAGGGACAGCGAGATATTCCTGGCGGAACTGGATTCACAGCTCCGGTCCCTGGGGGAGATCCCCGGAATAAGCAGGCTGGTGGCTGATATCAGGTATCTCTTCTATCCGTATCTCATTTCGAACATCGAGATGATGCTGTGGTCGGGCGACCTGTTCCTCCAGGCACAGGCGCTGGTCAGCAGAAGGGAGGCGGCGGTCACCGGCAGTGCCGCTCTTAAAAGCAAAGCAGACGATCAGATACTCCAGGACATGACACAGCAGCTGCTTTTGAGTTTTTCCCTTGAGAATCTGCTCAGTACCCTTGAAAGGTGCATGAAACTGTTCCGCGTGGACTATTGCCAGATATTCATTTCAAACTCCGTTTTGACCGGCTCGGATGCAGAGGAGAACCTGTTTGACAACAGCGTGTTGATCTTCAGATACCGTGACGGGATGAGGAAAGAGACCACCGGCAAGGCCGACAGCCTGAAAAGGCAGCTTGCCGGAATACAGGCCGGTGAACTCGGGAGGGTATCGCTGGCATATCTGCTGCATGTGACCGATGAGATCCTTGGGTTCGCGCTGTTTGGCATGAGAGACGGAACGCCTGACGAAATGATCCTGCAAAGCCTGACAAACAGCATCAGTACGGCACTGCACGGTATCGTCCTGCTCAAAAGGCTCGATATCGCATACAGAAAACTGGTGGAACATGCGCAGAAGGAAGGCATGGCTGATATCGCAGCAAATATCCTGCACAATATAGGCAACATACTCAACAGTATAAATGTTTCCGTGCACATGATGGCAGAATGCGCTGTTTCGCCTGTCATCGACGATATAGCCATGGCATGCGAACTGCTGAAACAGAACGCCGACAGGCTCGAGGAATTCATATGTACCGATGGGAAAGGCAAAAAGCTGATGGAGTTTTACCTGCGCCTCGGCGGACCGGCCGGGAAGCTGCGTGACCAGCTTCTCAGCATCCTTGGCAGGCTCGGGGCGAAGACAGGTACCATCAACGAAGCGATCGCTGCCCAGCAGAGTTACGCCGGCGTGGATACAAAGCTGGAAGAGCTTCTGATAGCGCCGATAGTCGATGACGCGCTCAAACTCAATGAAGATTCTTTCGAAAAACTGCAGATAACAGTGGAAAAGGATTATATGCCTGGTTTAAAGGCGTACATCCACCGGGCGAAGCTGTTTTTCGTCATTTTCAATATCATTTCGAACGCAAGGGACGCGCTTGTCAATTCGGATGCCAAAGACAGAAAACTTGCCGTAAGGCTGTATGAAGACGAGACCGGCAAGTACCTGTGCATAAGTGACAATGGGAGGGGGATCCCCAAATCCCTGATAGACAGCATTTTCGAATACGGGTTTTCGACAAAGGAAGGCCGGTACGGCTATGGCCTATATAGCTGCGCTGCATATATGGCCGACATGGGCGGATCGATCCGGGCTGAAAGCGAAGGCATAAACAAGGGAGCGTCTTTTATCCTGAAATTTTCATGACAGGTGGAAGCTGTATGGAGAAAAAGATCACCATCGGTTTTATTGACGAGGATGCTTATGACGAATACCACAACATGCTTACAAGGGGCGTACACGAGTATGCGCGGGAGCATGGCATAAACGTGATTCGTTTCGGGCATTTCCTTGTCCATTCGACCTTAAGGAGCCTGTATCATGAGAAAATGCTGCTTGACCAGATAAAACAGTTCAGGCTGGACGGGCTTGTTTTCCTTGGTTGGGCACGCGTAACGCACAACAGCGAATTTCTCAGCATGTTCAGCGATATCCCGCTGGTCAGCGTAGGATCGACAAGACCCGGTATCCCCGGTGTTTTCTTCAAAGGTGAATATTACCTGAGCCAAATACTGCATCATCTCGTACAGAAGCACAATTACCGGAAGATAGCCTATATCTCGCCATTTATGCCTGACAGCCGGAACGAAATGTATCTTAGTATAATGAGCGAATACAATATCTTTGATCCCCGGCTTGTCGTGGACCGGACGGAACTTTTCGGGCTTGATGTGAATGAAAGAGGGAAAAGAGCCGTAGAGATCCTCCTTGATGAAAGAAAGGTTATTCCCCAGGCTATCGTATCTCTTTACAATGAAGAGACCCTGGGCGTGGTCAGTGCGATCAGGGACAGGGGCCTGAGGGTACCTGAAGATATCGCTGTGACCAGCTATGAGGACGGAGAGATCGGAAGGTTTTCATCGCCGGCATACACCACGGTCTACTTTCCGTGGAAGGAGCTGGGATATTATGCGTGCGAAACTCTGCACAGGCTTATCAGGGGCGAAGGCGTCCCGATGCAGGCTGAAGTCCCAGGAAAGGTAGTGTACAGGGAATCGTGCGGCTGCGTTCCGAGACTGGCGGTTTCCCTGGACGCAGATAAAAGGAACATTACCGGCCGGACTTTTGAAGAACTGGATGACCGCGAACTGGATGACATCGCCGGGAAAATCTCCGGTATCACGCCCTTCACGCCTGAGGAACTGAGTGAGATATTGGGTTCGTTCAGGCAGGCATTCTGCAAAATGGAGTATCGCCCGTTCCTGATGAAGTTTGAGAAAATGCTCCGCAGGATAGTTTACAGCGATGAACCCAGCGATTATGAAGCGGCGGCCGCTGACTTCAGGAAGGTGCTCATGCCTTATTTCCTGCCCTATTTCAGAACCGATATAAAGAAAATGATATGGGCCGACAACATCTTCAACCAGATGCAGGGCGTTTTGCAGAACAAGCTGGGCACCGCCATATTCATGGATCATGTGGAGTACAACAGGATCCAGCTCATATTGAGGGAAGTCGGGAAAATATTGCTTACGAATTTCAACCTGGATACCCTGAAGGAGTCACTGGCATCGAATCTCCCGAGGATCGGAGTGAAAGGCTGCTGGCTTTATCTGTTCGATGAACCTTCGGAGGATATGGAGTTTTCAGATTACCATCCCGAATTTGTATACTATGACGGCGAACAGATCAGGGATTGCACGCGCCATGAACGGAGCGAATCCGGGTGCCTGACCGACGGCATTTTCCCCGATGGCGATACGCACTTTCTCCTGTCCCATCTGCTGTATATGGGCGATGAGTTCATGGGATTCGTGCTTATCGAGACGGACCATACAGACATAAGGAACATGCGTGTACTCAGCAACTATATCAGTCTTGCACTGAAAGGCATAATACTGTTCGAGAGGCTCGACCGAAGCTACAGGAAACTGATGGAACAGGCACATCGGAAGGGTATGGCTGATACTACCGGGATACTGCACAATATAGCCAATATAATGAACAGCGTGAACACTACGCAGCAGGCGCTTGAAAGCCTGATGGAAAACAGCTGCCTGGATGACCTGCTGATGGCGAACGAAATGCTCTCAAAAAGGATCGATGATCTTGAGTCCTTCGTAAAGAATGAGGAAAAAGGAAAACTCCTGATGAAGTTTTATGCTGCCCTGGGCGATTCATTCATCAAGTTCAGGGAGGATCTTAAAGGATATGTTGACAGGCTGCTTGAGCGTGTCAGCCTCATCGAGGCGCTCATCAACACTCAGCAAAGCCTGACAGGCGTTAAATCCAGCCTTGAACGCCTGGATGTGATACAGGTCATTGAAAATGTACTGAAACTAAACCAGGGATCTATAGAAAAGGCAGGAATAAAAATCGCCAGACGTTATAATAAGTCGGTCCGGGCCCTTGCACAAAGCACAAAACTCTTCCACGTGCTTACGAATGTGGTGAAAAACGCAATTGAATCGATGGAAGGCGTAGAGGACAGGGAAAAAGTCCTTACCATCGAGGTTACCAGGGACAATGGGCATATCTTTATCCGCGTCAGTGATACGGGACCGGGGATAGAGGAAGGAAAACTGGAAAGCATCTTTGCCTATGGCTTTACGACCAAGCAGAGCGGACATGGCTTTGGCCTTCACAGCTGCGCCAATTACATGACGGAGATGAAAGGCAGGATATGGGCTGAGAACGCAAAGGAAGGAAAAGGAGCCGTGTTCGTGATGCAGTTCAGGGCTCCGTCCTGATGCGGTCCGGGTTTCCGTCAAAATGCAGTCCGGTTGTCATGACGCAGTTCGTTTTCGTCATGATACGGTTCAGCTTTCAGCCCTGAGCTTAAAAGCGTAAGAAGTGATAGCCGCCATTGTACCGAAACAGGCTATGACCACACCCGCCATCCGCGCAGGAGGCGGCGCCGCCAGCAGCGCATTCCCCGCCAGAAGGGCCGCAAGCCAGGATACCGTACCGGAAAAGACCATTATTGCGATATCCTGCAGACCTATCTTTATCTCGCAGATTTTTCTGATCTCCCTGGTATTCAATATGAGCGACGTGGCAGAAGTAATGATGACCGAGAGGCCGTAACCGTAAATGTTGAGCGCCGGTATGCCGGCAAGCACGGCTGTGAGCACAAGGTTCTGCAGGGAATTGATCAGCGAGTTCCGAAGGAGGATGTTCTGTTTTCCAAGGGCATTGAGCACGCCAAAAGTCGGAGATGATATGAAAGTCATCAGGCAGATGGGCGCCGAGAACCGGATCATCTCCGTGAGGTCGTTCCGCTGGTAGAAAACCCGCCCAAGCGTCCCGGGTATGACGAAACAGACGATGGAAGTCGCTATGCCGATGACGCAGGAGATCCTCATGACCTGGGCGATCCTTTCCTCAGCGGACCAGTAATCCTTTTTGCTGATATTGAGCGACACGTCCGGCACCAGTACAGTGAGCATGGAACTTATGATTATGAAAGGAAGCGTTGATATATTGAGCGCCATCCCGCCGAACCTGCCAATCAGCGCCAGGGCGTCCCTGTACGTGAATCCCGCCGCCATCAGCCTGCGGGGCAGTATCAGCGCTGAAACGGTCGATATCACCGACGAAACGATACCGTTGAAACAGAGAGGGACGGATATGACCATTACGTCGAAAACCAGCTGTATCCTTGATTTGATCCTGCCGGTGCCGCCCTTGAGCCTGCTCTTTTTTATCCTGTAGCAGGTATTGAGGGCAATAAAGCTGACCAATTCTCCGGCCGTCAGGGCAAGAAAGGCCGCTGCGACCGTGCCGGATACGCTTTTGGGCTCCAGCAGCGCGATGGATGTCAATAAAACGCCTACCCTGAGAAGTTTTTCGAGTATATCTATTGCGGCTGTTATCCTGTATTTGCCCATACCATAAAAATAGCCCTTTATAATGGCTGAAAGCGGTACGAAGACAAGCGCGGGAGACAGCACCATCAAAGCTCCCGATGCCCGGGCGTCCCTCACGACATATACCGCCAGCGGCCTGTGGAATATAATCACCAGCATGGCGACGGCGCAGGCCCACAAAGCGGTCAGCACGAATATTGAACTGAGCGTCCTGTCCAGGTTTTTATATTCCCTGCGGTTGAAGTAGACGGTAGAAATTTTGGATATGGCTGTTATGATGCCGTCGCTGGTGACACACAGCAAAAGGCCGTAGACAGGCATTACCAGCCCGTACAGTCCAAGGCCTTCCGCGCCCAGTTTCCTGGAAAGCAGGATGGAAAAGGCGAAGGCGATGGTGCCGGTGGTCATGTTTGAGAGCGTCAGTATGAAAGAATCCCGATAAAACTTGTCTATATGGTCCCAGGGCCGGGTCTTCAAAATATGTACACCAAATAACCTTTTCATAAGTAAAAGCTATTCATTGGCGATGTTTTTTATGAAGCATTTTTCCAGTACAGGTACAAACCCCGGAAATCAGGCCTTGTAGCCGAATCAACGAGATAAGCGGACACCTGGGCCCCCTCTCTCCTGTTGCGGTTCAGTATCTCAATGAAGAAATCCATGTCGCCCAACCCTATACCGTGCCCGTAATACCTGCCGCCGCCAAGGTCTATGACATTTTCGCCCTGCCACTCCGGCGTCAGCGGATCCACGTCGGGGTTCCTGATATATCTGCAGTCGCCTGGTATATAATCAGCGAGCCCGCGGTATGTCGCAGGATCGATAAGCGGGTCCATATCCCGCCAGTTCATGAGAACGATCCTCGTGAATGTGCGGTCGAACAGGTCAGGTTTATATGCGTCCAGGACAGCTTTGTAAAATATCATTACTATGGCTGTGGCGCATTCGGTCCCGTACCTGCGGGTATTGGCGAAAATATCGTCCACCGCTTCGGAAGGCCTGACACCGGCCCTAAGCACAAAACCGCCGTCCTGCCTCCTTTCCCAGTAGCGCTCGTTGCAGAAGGACTCCTGGAATATCCGAAATGCCAGCCTCCCTCTGAACAGGGCAAGAGAGGCTTCGATTATGCCTCTTCTCAGGCCGATTTCAAATTCCAGTTCTTCCGGGGACAAATAGGTATAAACGCGGCTGCTTTCCGAAAGCTTGCTCAAAACTTCGTATTCCGGACTCCCACGCCTGTACCGGGCCATTATGGATGGAAGGTCGGTAAAACCGTCTTCGAACCTGATCATGCTGATCCTCCTGTCATATGGACTGCGGATTCGAGCTGGTCTCTGACGGGAAGTCTGATCCAGGATTCCCATCGGCGCTTATCCTGCATGAAAAGCGCATAGGATACATCTGCCAGCAATTGCCTCTGAGTTTCATCAAGCCTGCGGAAACACTCGAGACGTCCGGCTTCATGCTTGTCAGGCGGCACGGCCGGTCTGCCGCTGTCTGCAGGAACCTTACGGCACAGGTACTTCGCTTCGTATGAAACGGCATAAAAGACCGGCTTCGGACTCATTTGCAGGCTTTCGCCGGTATAGTACATAAAAGGCATGTTAACGGACAGCCAGCCCAGCGCATTGATGTACAGGACATGGCTGTCGGCGCTGTAATCATCCGTTCCGGGAATGAAGCCGAGCAGTTTCCTTGCCAGCATCGCATCACGCATGTCCGGTGAACACAGCCTGTGGGCGAGGAAGTAGAGACTTTCCCGGTCGCGTGCTTCGAAAAATGCCCAGACCAGGTTATGGATCAGCCTGCCCTGCCTGTTGCGTTCGAAAATCTTATCGGCTATCAGCGGCAGGAACGACTTGTCTCTCATGTGTGCCAGGAGCAATGACGTACAGCGTTCCATCAGGCATTCATAGGGACCTTCCGGCATATCGCTGTCCCATCCTGTTCTGACGATCCAGCCAAGCGACCGGACAGTGACCGCATCAGAGAGCATCACGCCAATGTTCCGGCCTTTGTATCCTGCCCGGTGTCCATACGACGGCCGTGCGCCTGGACGTCTTCCGGCCGGCCTGGTATCGCCGGGTCCTGTGCCTGATAACTCTTCGGACAGTTCAAGAGCCCTTCTGTACATATCTGGCAATGTATCCTGAAGGCCGCTGCTTTTGATTTCGGATTTCAGCAGATACAGCGTGCCGAAATGGAGACGGCGGTCGCTGAGCAGTTCAGGAAGCCTGTTCCTGCTTGTATGCAGCAGTTCTGAGAAATAGTTCCTCAGGATTTCCGGACCGTCGCTGATCCTTATATTGTCGAGCAGGGAAACCGGGCTGCCTGTCATATGCGTCTGCCTCCTTCACGGTTGTGTCATCCGGCGGACCGAACTGTCAAAGCTTTTGCCGAAGTTCCATCAGCCGGTCTTTCATAACCGGGTCAGGGTTGAATTCGAGCGTGTATCTTACCGCTTTGGCGGCATTTGCCCTGTCGCCGGCTTCCATGAATGTTCCGGCCAGGTTGTACCAACCGGTGATGTCGGAGGGATCCTGCCTGAGTTTCCTGATATAATAGGGCAATACCTTTGCAGCCAGGTATCTTGTTTTATCGATCTGTTCGAGATCGATGCCGTTCCATCTTATGAGTTCGATCCTGTATATGCCCGGTGAATCTTCATGCCACAATGCCACGGCGTCTCTCGAAGTACGTGAGGAACTCCTGATCACTTCCAGCTTGTTGTATTTCTTGCTGAATATTTTCCTGGAGCCTCCGTCCGACACCGAATACGCGAACAGCGTCCGGCTGTTCTGTTCCGAGTCAAGGCCGAGAAGGAGATCCTTTTTGCCTTCTCCGGAGATATCGGCGCATGTGAGGTAGTGGATGCTGCTGAAACCGGGGCTGCTGATTTCGGCCATTTTATACCACTGCACCTCGTCTTTTTTCAGTACGAGCGTCCTCAGGCCGTCGGCCGCGGTATACGATGTTACGAGTTCGCTGCGCCCGTCGCCGTCAAGATCGGCAAACCGGATCTCTCCTGCGCCTTCCGGATACCGGGGGCTTATCAGCCTTGCGCCGGGCGGCAGGAAACCGTTTACGATGTTCCGGTAATCGAATTTCGGAGGTTTGTATGTGAACTGCGAAACAGCGTTGTTGAGAGTTTTTACAAGGTTGTCGACCGGCTTTCTCAGATCGGCCAGGGTCGGCAGTTCAACAGTCGGGAGTTTTTTCAATGCTGACAGCATGTTTCGTCTGAACCGATCCGTATCGAAAAGATCGGAGTAAAATTTGACGCTTCTCCGGACCATCCTGTCCAGTGCTTCAAGTCCCGAGCCTTTTGGAGGATGCATGTGGAAGACTCCTTTACAATATATACTGCTTCTATATACTATGCAGAAGTGAACAAAACGTTAAAACATATCAAATATAAGCATTCCTTTACATATCGGGAAAATTAAGATATTATAATAATATAACAAAATTCTACATTTTTTCTCGGGGAGGGTATTGTAATGAGCAAGAGCCGGCCTACAATTCTCATCTGCGACGATTCTCTGCTGGTCAGGAAAAAAATGAGGGATTGCCTTAATGAATACGGTGAATTTGACATAATTGAGGCATCAAGCGGGCAAAGCTCCATCGAACTGTTCAAACAGCACGATCCCGACCTTGTCTTCCTGGATATCGTGATGCCTGATAAGAACGGGATAGATGCCCTGAAAGAGATGATGGCCGTGAAGAAGGACGTAAAGGTTGTAATGCTGTCATCTTCGGGAACAAGGTCGCATCTGAAGGCGGCAATGGAAGCCGGTGCCCACGATTTTATACAGAAACCGTGGGAGAAGTCCCAGATCGAGCATATCATCAGGAACATTTTCTGAGAAGGGGTGTTGAATATGTTTAGCCAGTATTTCGGCAATTACCTGCTGAACAGGGGGATTATCAAACCCGAGCAACTGACAGATGCTCTCGAATACCAAAGATCCGTACATCTCAAGCTTGGCGTGATAGCCGTCAATGCGGGCTATATGACGCCCGCGCAGGTCGAAGAGATCCACAATATGCAGAAGAAAGCAGACAAGAGATTCGGAGAACTGGCGATAGAAAAAGGATACATAACCGGGCAGCAGCTTGAAGAAATGCTGGCCACGCAGAGACAGGGGCATCTGATGCTTGGGCAGGCCCTGATCGACAGGGGACACCTGACCATCGAACAGCTTCAGAAGGCGCTTGACGAGTACAAGAATGAATACGGCATGTCCACCAGGCAGTTCAATGTGGTCAGGAAGGATGATTCACAGGAGATAGAGCAGATATTCCGGGATTATGGCGAAGCCCTTCTTGGAAAAATGTACAGCGACTATGTCACATT
This sequence comes from Clostridiales bacterium, assembly GCA_035361135.1. Classification (GTDB taxonomy): domain Bacteria; phylum Bacillota; class Clostridia; order Acetivibrionales; family DTU013; genus DTU013. The sequence goes on from DAOSCC010000038.1 coordinate 12,717, forward strand.
GCTCATGAAAAACCTGATCCGTTTCGTGGACGACAACCCGACCATCGAGGTTTGGACCGCCCTGTCCTTCATGGCAGCTCGCTGGCCGCTATTCAAGTTCGGCCCGATGGTCCTCGGCCAGAGCTACCGCAACCCGGCCCTGATGGCCAAGATGGCCGCCACCCTCCAAATCCTCACCGGCGGACGGCTGATCTTCGGACTGGGCGCGGGCTGGAAGGAGGACGAATACCACGCCTATAACTGGCCCTTCCCCTCGGTCGGCACCCGCTTGCAGCAGCTCGATGAAGCCCTCGAGATCATCAAACGCCTGTGGACCCAGTCCGGCCCGGTGACCTGGGAAGGCAAGCACTACAAGAT